>JAFSVJ010000100.1 GCA_017445025.1 Abditibacteriota bacterium
GATTTTTGACTAGACCCTTGGTGGGGGGGAGAAGTAAGTTCAAAGGGGGGGGAGAATAGTAATAAATATTTAGAAAAATGGAAAAGTTAAACGGATTACATGTAAATAAAAGTATAAGGTCAAATTGCATAAGTGAACCTTCTCTTTACACAGAGAACGGTAAGGTTATGTTCAAGTCAATTCTGTCTGCCAGATATGCCTCATATAATATTAATAAAGAAAAAGGTATCATTATTTCACCTTCTGAATTATATTTAATGAGCCTTATTGAAGCTATGCTCTTGACATTAGCAAGAAAATATGTGGCATCTCACAAAACCTATTTTTCTAATATTATCAACATTATCAATTCAAAATATCCCCTAAAGAGTATTTTAGCTGAGTATTTAAAAGTTTTTCCTACCAATTCCATATTTGAAAAACTTGAATCTATTCAAGAATGTGAAAGAAACCAACAAGTTTTTTTGGAATCTACTCTTGAAATGTTCCAGCTCCGTGCCTCAGAGAATAATCCGGCATACAAAGACAACAAAATAATATTTGAAAATAGCCTAAAAGATTTTGATGATTACACTAAATTTGTAGAAATCAGTGAGAAACAATTAAAGTCCTCCCCTAAAGACTCTTTACTGCAAGTAAATTTATATGATTTATTTGAAATTGCATATAAAAACCATCCCACAAGTTTGGTGGAACAAATACAATTTCTTCTTGGCAGATTTTCCGATCTTTTACAAGATTATGAGCCTCTTGTGTTAAATGCCATAGACAGCTATAACGAAGAGTTTAAGCCAATATTTTTCGGTTCCGGGGAGAGTGAGGTTCCTTCTTACGAAGATGACATCTATTTGACCGGGGCAGAAGCCTATACCATGGATACAAGTTGGATGCCCGGGGTGGTTTTGATTGCCAAAAATGTTTTGGTGTGGCTTGACCAACTTTCCAAAAAGTATGAAAGGGATATCTCTACATTAAATTCCATTCCCGATGAAGAATTGGAAATATTATCAAACAGCGGTATAAACGGTTTGTGGCTTATAGGATTATGGGATAGAAGTGAGGCTTCAAAAATCATAAAACAATGGTCCGGAAACCCTGAGGCAGAAAGTTCTGCTTATTCTTTAAGATCTTATACAATCAGTGAAAAGCTTGGGGGACGGGAAGCTTTTTTAGACCTAAAACAGAGAGCTAAGTCTTATGGAATAAGGCTTTGTGCTGATATGGTTCCAAATCATACATCCATTGACAGCCCTATGATCCACGAGCATCCGGATTGGTTTATTCAGCTTGATCACTGTCCTTTCCCTTCATACAGTTTTTCAGGTGAAAGTTTATCTCAAAGTGATAAATATGGAGTCTTTCTTGAAGACCATTATTTTGACCATACAGATGCGTCAGTTGTCTTTAAATATGAAGATTATGAAACTCACAAGGTGAGGTATATTTATCACGGAAATGACGGAACCAATATGCCTTGGAATGATACTGCCCAGCTTGATTATATTAAGTCTGAAGTTCGGGAGGCTGTCTTAAATAAAATCTTGGAAGTGGCTAAGGATTTTCCCATAATCCGTTTTGACGCTGCTATGACCTTAACCAAAAAGCATTTCCATCGTCTGTGGTATCCCGAACCGGGCAGCGGCGGAGATATTCCCACCAGGTCTTCTTACGGCTTTTCCAAAGCTGTTTTTGATAAATTCTTTCCCAAAGAGTTTTGGCGAGAGGTGGTGGATAGGATTAACGCAGAAGCACCGGATACTCTCTTATTGGCAGAAGCTTTTTGGCTTCTCGAAGGTTATTTTGTCAGAACTTTGGGAATGCACAGAGTTTATAACTCCGCTTTTATGAATATGCTTCGTGACGAAGATAACCAAAAATACAGAGATGCCATAAAATTGACTTTGGAATTTGACAGAGAAATTCTAAAGAGATATGTTAATTTTATGTCCAATCCCGATGAAAAAACTGCCATAGAACAGTTTGGAGACGGAGACAAGTATTTTGGTATCTGTTTGTTTATGTCAACTCTTCCGGGGCTTCCTATGTTTGCTCACGGTCAAATTGAAGGATATAAAGAAAAATACGGTATGGAGTATTCTAAAGCTTATTGGGAAGAAACTCCAAATGAGTATATAACAGAAAGACATAAACGTGAAGTTTTTCCCGTTTTAAAGAAGAGATATATCTTTAGTGACATTATAAATTTCCGCTTATATGATTTTAACACCCAAGGCGGAGTTGATGAAAATGTCTTTGCTTTAACTAATGGTTATAAAAAGGAAAAAGGACTGTTTATTTATAATAATGCATACAGAGAAACAGAGGGATACATTAAAACCTCCGTCAATTACAAAGATAAGTTTTCCCAAAGCTTGTTAAAGGATAATATTGCCGAGACCTTAGATCTTTTAAATTCTTCAAAATGTTATTTGATTTACAAAGACCAAACTACAGGACTTGAATATATTCACAGGGCTTGTGATGTGTTTGAAAAAGGTTTACACTTTAAACTTCGAGCCTACGAATATCATTTGCTCCTTAATTTCAGAGTTGTCATAGATGATGAATGGGGACACTACGGAAAGCTATGGGATTATCTGAAAGATCAAGGAGTGGCTGACATAAAGGAAACTTTTGAAAATGTTGCCTTAGGTCCTCTTCATGCAGAGCTTAAAAAAATAATAAACAAAGATAATTTCAAAATGATGTGGGATTTGTATAAATCCGGAGAAAAAGACGACTTAAAAATATATTATTTCTTCCAAAAAGTATCTCATTCTTTGAAAACCGCCAAAGATTATACAGGTGGTTATGAAAACAGCAGCGATATAACCGATGAAATATATAATGATTTCAATTTTATATTGAAAACCAAATGGTATAAGCATATTAACAGTGATATAATAACAGAAAAAGGTGCTTTTTACGCTCTTGTTATGTGGATGTTCTTGAGGCATTTCGGGGAAATGAAATATGGTATAGACGACCCGGTTTTGTCTGCGGAGCTTATAAAGGAGTGGAAACTTAAAGATTACATTTTGGATATTCTTTCAGATGATGATTATATATGCACAAAAGAAGGAGTTTTGGAGATAATCACCCATATAATTGCTACACAAAACTGGTTGGATCCTCTCTTTCACAGAGACAAAACCATATCTCAAGCTTTACTTGATTTTGCCATGCTTGACAGCACCATGAAGGTTATAAAAGTTAACAGATTTGATGATATCTTGTGGTTTAACAAGGAATGTGCCTTAATGCTTATAGAGTTTATGAGAATTTCTTCATATGTGAAAAATGCTACAGATGAGGAATTTAAGGGGAAAGTTTTGATTAGAAGAATGACTGAACGGGTAGCAAAAGGTATGTTTAACGCTTGTGAAAAAAGCGAGTATAAATATGACGAGCTATTGAAATTACTTGGGTAGTAAAGTCTCTAAATAAGTGAATTAAATAATTGGTTATATAGATGAAGATATTATTTGTAGTTGGTGAATGTTTGCCATATATAAAGACCGGTGGTTTGGCTGACGTTATCCGGTGCTGTGTTTTTAAAAATCAAAAAGGACAAATTTTATCAATTTTTTATAAGAAATAACGTATTGACGTCTTCGACTGTAGCGAAAGAGTAGTAGGACAAAAGACAGAGGACATAGTCCGAATGGATTTTGTTCTAATACGAAAGAGCGTCAAGGAGATAAGTCAAAAGTTATTTCGTTAAATAAAAAATTAGAGAAAATTTAGGGATTTTTGATTTTTAAAAAATAAATCTTTTAAGGGATTTTTATTTTATTTAAGATTTTTAAGATATAATTATTATTTCGGTATTAAAATGAAGATATTATTTGTAGTTGGTGAATGTTTGCCATATATAAAGACCGGTGGTTTGGCTGACGTTATCGGTGCGGTGCCGAAGATTTTGGCAAAGTTTGGTCATGATGTGCGAGTGGTTTTGCCGGGTTATACTAAGATTGACAGAGAAAAATTTAATTTTAAACAGACTATAAAGCCATATATGGTTAATCACAGAGGTGTAGATTATTTTGAAACTGTTTTGGAAAGTGATTACACTACCGGCGTTGTAACCTATATTATTTGTCAAGATGAGTTTTTTAACAGAGATAAGATTTACGGAGAGCCTGACGACGAACACAGATTTTTGTTTTTTCAGAAGTCCGTAATGTCGTTAATGGATAAAATAGATTTTTATCCTAATATAGTTCATTGTCACGATTGGCATACAGCTCTAATTCCCGTATATATAAAAGAAGCCAAAAAATACGGAGCATGGAAACTTTGGGAAACCAAAAGCATATTTACCATTCATAACTTAGGATATCAGGGACGGTTTGATGCGAAAGTTTTGTTGGACGCCGGTTTAAGTTTTGACCTTTTTACTCCGGATAAACTTGAATATTACGGAATGTTTAATTTTATGAAAGGTGGTCTTGTTTATGCTGACAAGATAACCACTGTTTCTCCCACTTATGCAAAGGAAATATTGGAGCCTCAAAACGGTTGGGGGCTGGATGGAGTTTTAAGATCAAGAGAGAAAGATCTGACCGGTATTATAAACGGTTTGGACTATAACGACTGGGGACCGGAAGGAGATTTGAATATTCCCGTTCGATATTCTGTGTATAAGAGAGAGGGAAAGGCAAAGTGTAAAGAGGTTTTGCAAAAAGCTTTGGGGCTTGACGCCAAACATGAAGTGCCTATGTTTACTTTGGTTTCAAGATTGGCGGAACAGAAGGGCTTTGATGTTTTGGCAGGAGCCATAAGAGACTTACTCTCTAATACAAAAGCTCAATTTGTCTTTCAGGGAACAGGAGAACCTAAATATGAAAAGCAAGCTCACGACTTGGCAAGAGATTTTCCTAATCAAGTTAAATATATTGACAAGTATAGCGAACAAATGGCAAGAATGATTTATGCTGCCGGTGATATTTTCCTTATGCCTTCTAAATACGAGCCTTGCGGATTGGGACAAATGATAGCTTTAACTTACGGAAATGTGCCTCTCTGTGCTTATACAGGTGGATTGTGTGATACGGTTTTTGATATTGATATGAGTGACAAAGGCAATGGTTTTCTGTTCTCTCCCGTCACTTATGATAATTGCAGAGAAAACCTGTGGCGTGTTTATGATAAATATACCAATCACAAAGATATATGGGAGAGAGTGACTACCAACGCTTTTAAGTCAAAATTCACTTGGGATGAAAGCGTCCGAAAATATGAAGAAGTATATAAACAAGCACTAAATTAAGGCATAATTTACAAGCAAGTTTTTTTATAGGAAGTAAAGAATATAAAATGAAAAATTATATGTTAAAAATAGGGGAAATGCTTGGTATTGTATTATATTTTTATTTAATAATTTTTTTTTCGGAACTTTAAAAAAGACTTTTGCGTATATTAAAATGAAAACAAAGAGTGAAACAAATCAAAAATTAATTTTTATGAATAACGGAGAAAGATAAATAATGAAGATGAAAACTTTTATCGCCTACGTGGTGATTTTTGTATTGGGCTTTGGTTGTTGTGCCCTAATATTAAAAACAACCAATAAAACCGGAGTGATTTCAAATGTCACAACTCAAGCTACAACACAGCAACCCATAGAAGATGATATGACCGGCAACAACAGAGTTCAAGTTATTGCAGCCAAAATCAGTGAATATGTGGTAAACATTGATACAGTAGGCATTGTGCAAGACAATCAATCTTATTTTTCAATGCCCCAAGAAATGAAAGGAAGAGCCAGTGGAGTTATAATTTCCAAGGACGGATATATTTTAACCAACAACCATGTGGTTGAAAATGCCAATAAGGTTAAGGTGACTTTAAATAACGATACTTCTTACGATGCAAAGATAATCGGAACAGATCCGAGAACCGATATGGCTGTTATTAAAATAGATGCCAAGGATTTGAAATTTGCCAATTTTGCCGATTCAAATAAAGTGAAAGTGGGTGAATATGTTATAGCGGTAGGTAATGCCTTGGGTTTGGGAACTACTGTGACTACAGGTGTTGTCAGTGCAAAGAGAGAACAGTTTGACCTTAACGGTAAAGCTTTTGAAAGTATCATTCAGACTGATGCTTCCATTAACCAAGGAAACTCAGGTGGTGCTTTGTCCGACCTTAACGGTAACTTGATAGGTATTAACACAGCTATAGCTTCTCAATCCGGTGGAAGCATAGGAATCGGTTTTGCCGTTCCTTCCAACACAGCCAAGAGAATTGCCGATGAGTTGATTCAAAACGGAACTGTGAAAAGAGCATGGCTTGGAATAGCAATGGCCGGATACAATGAAGATTACAGAAAAGCTTTGGTGGACCAAGGAGTTCCCAGTCTTCCCGAAAAAGACGGTGTAATGGTTGCTCAGGTTTATGAAAAGAGTCCTGCTGAAAAAGCCGGTATTAAGAAAGGTGATATTATCCTGTCTATAGATGATGTGGATTTGGCTAAATTAAAGAAAGATAATGAATCTGTAATGAAGATTTCAACCTTGGTATCCGAAAAGAAAGTAGGGGACACAATAACTTTGAAACTTCTCTCCGGTGGACAAGAGAAAACTGTGACAGTGACCTTAGGTCAAATGCCGGATGAAAACAAACTTAATCCGCCTCAAGGTGGAATGCAACCTATGCCACGAGGTGGAATGCCTCCACAAGGAATGGGTGGACCACAAGGCGGACGTGGTGATATGCCATTTCCTTTCCCCTTCGGTGGTGAATAGAAGTAAAAATCTCAAATCCCAAAGGACCGAAAAGATCTATTTTTTATAGGAAAGGTCGAGGGACCTTAACAAGACATTTTTGTTAAGCAAATAATAGGCAATTCGGAGAATTGCCGGTGGATTTGCCCCATTTTCAAAAGAAATGGGGCTTTAATTTATTAAAGTTCCATTTATGAAGAAAATGGGGGGAAAGGCAATTATGCGTCTACTAAAATGTCTGTCGTTAGGGAGCGAAGACATTTTCGTGATGAAAAATTAGAGATTTTCGAGGAATTTGGAATTTGAGATTTTAAAAAAAAGAACTCTTTATATGAGGGCTTTTATTTGCTCAATGAACCCTCAAGATTAAGATTAGTCCCCCCTACTGCGTTAGGGGGATTTAGGGGGGTGACAATGAACCCCCTTTAGGGGGGCTACGAGGTGCGAAGCACCCGTGGGGGGGCCGTTAGCTTTCTGCTTTAAAATTTTAAAATTTGCGATTAGCAAATTTAACAAGGAGATTATTATGACAAAAAAAGAATTAGGTATGAATTTATTTAAACAAGGTTATAACTGTGCTCAAAGCGTAGCCGGTGCTTTTGCAAATGAGATGAGTATGTCTGTTGAAGAAGCTGTTAAAATTGCAAGTCCTTTTGGCGGTGGTATGGGCAGAATGAGAGAAGTTTGCGGAGCGGTTTCCGGTATGTTTATGGTTTTAGGAAGATTGGAAGGTTATGACCAAGTTGACCGGGAGAAGCAGAAGGCATTATATGAAAAAGTAAATATATTGGCAGATAAATTTAAAGCCGAAACAGGCTCAATAATTTGTAAGGAACTTTTGGGGTTAACGAAAAAGGAAAATGACCTAACTCCCGAAAAGAGAGATGAAAACTATTATAAAAAAAGACCTTGCGTGGAACTTGTAGGCTTAGCCTGTGAAATATTGGAAGATTATTTAGGTTCAAAATAATAGATTTTGAGATTTGAAAAATAAAATCCCAAATGCCACGAAAATCTTTAAATTTTGTTAGAATTTGCTTCGCAAATTCATTCTATTTCATTATTTATTAAAAAAAGGCTTATATTTCCCTAAAAATCCCTTCTTTTTTCCAAATCCCTAAAAGTTTCGCTTTTAGCTCAACTTTTTGGGAACCCTTGGAATGCTTAACGAAATAACTCACGCCTTACCAACACTGACGTTCAGTCGTCTTGAAACAAAATAGCTTCGGACATTGTCCTCGCTCCTTCGTCCCAATACTTCTTCACTACGTGTGGTGACGGCTGTTTCGTTATTTCTTCCATATCCCAAAAAGTTCTCGCTATTCGCTCAACTTTTTGGGAACCCTTGGATTGCAAAAAATCGGTCTTTTTGGTAAATATAAGTCTTTTTTCTCAAAAAATTGATCTTTTCGGTCCTTTGTTATTTTATTTTTTGTGATTTTTTAATATTTCCATTGCTTCTGCTTTGGTTAGGATATGACCTTTGCATTTTTCGTTTTGCATGGAGTTTTCCGGGCAGTAGCCCAAAACTTTACAAGAAGGTCCCGCATCTTTAAATAAATCCGGAGCGGCTTCCTTACAAAGTTTTAACATTTTATTGGCAAGGTCTCTTATTTCAGTTTGAGCGTTTTGACAACACCTGATCATAAACCAATCGTTTAAGGCATGGGCATTCATGCCAATAATAGCTTTAAATTCTGTTGCTTGTGGTTTGATATATCTAAGTTCTTCTTCTTTATAACCTTCTTCCACTCCGCTGTTATACCAAACTTCTATTTGATTTAAAATATCTTCTGCGGAAACAGTCATTTCAATTTCTTTTTCAGAAATGATGTCACTTAATGGCTTGCCTTTAACGGAAAATTTGTCTGTGGGGAAAGAGAGAGTTGATTTATGAGAAAGAATGTCTTTCGGAAGAACCACATCAAAGCTTCTTTTACCTTTTTTGTCTGCTCGTCCGCTTTTTATGAGGTAAGAAGCCAATCTTTTTCGCACCAGTTGGGTTTCAGTCACACGGGCATAGCCTTCCACACCAAAGATAAAGAAGTCAAATTCTGTGGCGGCTTTGTGACCGCTTTCCACTATTCTTTTAACAAGTTTTGCGTCATATTCGCTGGCAATAATATTTTCCATAGATTTTTCTGAGCGACAAAAACGAGCTGCAATATCTGTATAGATTTTCCCCCCACCGCTAATAAGGGAAACTTTTCCTTCTCCCACCATACTTATATTCATAATGTTATCCTATTTTTAAATTTATCCAATTATATTATACCATAAAATGATATTTTTTGCATAAAAATAAGCTCCCTTATGGGGAGCTATGTTTTTACTCGTTGTTTTGGTTGCCTTCGTCACCTTGGTTTTGGTCATCGGGGTCGGCGTTTTCAAGTCCCGGGTTGTTGTCTTGTTCCTCGTCATTTCCCTCAACATCTGAGTTGTTTTCTTCTTCTCTCTGTCTTTCTTCTTCCTCTTTTTGCTTTAAATATTTCCAAATTCTTCGCCTGTCCACATTTGGAATTAGGTTGTCATTAGTTATTGAAATTTGAGAGTCCACATTTTTAATGGTCTCAATTAGTGAAGAATCAACTTTAGAAAAAGCCATAGAGAGAGAGGGAATAATTATTATTAATAGTATTATAAAAAGTTTTTTCATTTTTGTCACCTCAATCAATTATATTATATCAAAAATATCAGTTTTTGTCAAGTGTTTTGAGTAGAGATCTCATTCTTAAATATATTCCCAATTTAATAAAGGGTTTGCAAAATATTTTTTGGAATGTGTTTGCATATTTCATATAGTAGAGATACATACTTTTGTGATGGGCTTTGATACATGCAGGTTTGTTTTTGTCGCTTGAAGTGCCTATGGTGTGGTATAGGACAGCCTCCGGGTAGTAGGCTATTTTCTTCCCTCTCATGTGGACTTCTCGGCACAGATCCATATCTTCCACATACATAAAGTATCTTTCGTCAAAGCCACCGATTTCGTTTATAACATTATTTTTAACCAAGAGAGCTGCACCTGAAAGCCAGTCCGGATAGAAAATTTCCTTGTGGTTAAAGTCCAACATAAGATATTTTCTGTATTGGGGGTTATTAATAAATAATTTTTCAAATTTAGGGCTTCTTCCTATTGCGGCTATGAAATTAGGGAAGGAGCGGACAGACCACTGTATAGTGTCATCTTGGTTAAGAATTTTCGGACCTACAATCCATAAATCCTCATCGTATGTGGCAAAATCCAAAAGCCTTTGAATGCAAAATTTATCTTTTGTGGTGCAATCCGGATTAAGGATAAAGTAATAATCTGCATCATAGAGCTTCATAACTTTGTTGTGAGCTTTTCCGAAACCTATATTTTCTCTGTTTGTTATGAGAGTCACATTGTCATACTCTTTAATCTTTTCTCTTGTTTTGTCTGTGGAAGCGTTGTCACATATAACAATTTTACTTTCACAGTTAAGCCTTTGGGCTTTAAGGGAAGTTATCAAAGCATCTATTTGGTTTTCGTTATTCCATGTGACTATAGAGATTATAAGTTTCATTTAAGGATGAAGTCCTTTTAATTTTATTATTAATTTTATAAGTATTTCTATTTATTTTTTTTGTAAAATAAGAAATTCCTTCAAAATCTCTTATTTTTTGCTTAATGCAATATTTCATTTCGTGTCTCCTTGACGATTCTCACAAAATAACATTTTATCAATGGCTATTGCCTTGAAAAATGACATTTTGTTCCGAGTCTACAGTCGACGACTACACTCAATATTGCTTGCAAAAAATAGATCTTTTGAGTTATTTCTTGTTTTACAAATTTGGTTTTCGTTATTCCATGTGACTACAGAGATTATAAGTTTCATTTAAGGATGAAGTCCTTTTAATTTTATTATTAATTTTATAAGTATTTCTATTGCTTTATATTGTATTAGACTGTTTTTTGTGTTAAAATGTTTCTTAAAGAAAAGTAGAAGGGAAGAATATGAGTTATACTGCATAACTTTTCTGTCAGCTCTTCCTGTGGAAGCTCCGTGAAGGTGATCCATTACGCTCTCCGGTATGTATCTGACTTTATAATTATCTTTATACGCCCTATAAAGTAGGTCTACATCGTTAAAAAATATGGGAAAATCTTCATCAAAGGAACCTATTTGGTCAAGTGTGGATTTTCTGACCAAGAGACTGCTTGTCATAGGCTGGTCTACGTCAGAAGAGGATGTATAATCAAATTTGGTTAATCTGTATTTGTCAAAACATTTTCCCAATCTATTTAGCTTTAGTATATCATAAATTAAGTCTTTGGGGTAGGGGAAACCTCTTATGGAAAGGTCCGTATCTCCGTTAGGTAGAATGAGTTTTGGACAGGCTCCGAAATAATCATTATTATTTTCAAGAAATTCCAAGAGAATGTCTATAGATTTTTGACGAACTTTTATGTCAGGGTTTAAAAATAGAATATATTCACCTTTGGCAATTTCTATACCTTGGTTGTTGCCTTTGGCATATTTTAGATTATCATTGTTTTTGATAATTGTCAAATTATCATATTCAAGATTATATTTATCAAAATCTTTTGAAGCGTTGTCCACAAGAATAAATTCATATTCACAAGAAGGTGGATTTTCATTTAGACTGTCAAGAAGATTTTTAACACAGTCGGTGCTGTTCCAATTTATACAGATTATACTTAGATTCATATGTCAATTACCTTTTAGTTTCCCAGGATATTTCGAATTATCTTTATATTTTGGCTTTCTTTAGCAATGGTTTTTTTATTTAAAATTGCTTCTTTAATATCTTCAAGAGTTTTTGTTCCTTCCGGGAAGACGGTGTAGCAAGAGCCTAAAAAAGAATAGAAATGGGCGTCGCTTGATCCAAATTTTGCAGAGTTAAAATCTTTTGTTATTTGTTTGTTCAAAATTGCATATTTCTTCTTAAAGATAGAACCGGCTTCTTCTTCAACTCCGTCAAAGGTAAGTTCTTTGGATAAATCTTTTATTCCGGTTTTCTTTCTGTATGGGTGAACGCAAATTGCCATGCCTCCCATTTGGTGGATTTGGTCCACGGTTTCTTTGGCGGAATATTTTTTAAAATAGATATCTTTCTCACAGAAAAGTCCTCCAACATGTCCGTCTTTGGTGGAATATTCTATGCCGGGAATAATAATAAAATCATTCTTTAAATAGCCTTTTTCAATTAGCATGGGTTTAATTTCAAGGGCTTTTTTATATCCTTCTGTGGTGTGATGATCCATTATACAGATACCGGAAAGACCTCGTTTATTTGCTTCAATTAAAGTTTTTTCTATAGGGTCAAAACAGCAGTGGGAGTAGGCTGTGTGAACGTGCATATCAATAGCACACACATTTTTCAATTCATTACTTATATCTTTTAGAAAAAGACTCATGAAGAAATTCACAAAGTTTGTGGTTCTTTGTGTCCATTTTGGTTTGTTTATTCTTCTTTTTATATCATAATATTCTTCTATATTATGATAGAGTTTAAAAAACTGCATTTTTCCCTATAAGTTTAAAAAAAACTGATTTTATGGTATAATATATATAGTTAATACATATATATTATATCACAAAATAAAGATTTTTAAAATATTTAGGAATTTATGGAAGAAAAAGAAACCATTGAAACAGAAAAAAACAAAAATACTGAAAAGACGAAGTCTAATGCCAAAAGTAATATAGCTAAAGCTGCCTCATTAATGGTTTTTGCCATATTATTATCTCGATGTCTCGGACTTATAAGAGAGATGATAATTGCCAACCAATTCGGTCAAGGGGGAGCGGTTTCTGCATATACGGCAGCTTTTAACTTGCCGGATTTATTATATTTTTTCCTTTCAAGCGGAGCTTTGTCATCTGCTTTTATACCTGTCTTTACGGAGTATTTTCACAACGGAAAACAAAAAGAAGCTTGGCAAATATTTTCCATTATAGGTTCCTTAATGGGCCTTGTGCTCTTTGCAATAGTTATATTTGCGGAAATATATTGTAAACCACTGGTTGTGGCTTTTGCTGTGCCGGGATTTGCTGCCAAGAATCCGGATCTTGTGCCTTTAACCATTCTTTTGACAAGAATTATTCTTCCCTGTCAGGTATGTTTCTTTATGGGTGGACTTATGATGGGCACCTTAGAAGCACGCCAGAATTTTAAAGCTGCGGCAGCCAGTCCCGTTATATATAATTTGGGTATTATTTTCGGTGCTTTGGTTATAGGAAAGTGGACAGGAATTACAGGTCTTGCCTGTGGAACTCTTATAGGTGCTTTTGCGGGAAATATTGTATATACTTTTTATCTCCTAAAGAAAGAAGGATTTGAGTATCATTTCAGTTTGAATCTAAAGCACGAGGGAGTTATTAAAGTAGGGCTTTTGGCACTTCCCGTAATATTCGGTTTAAGCCTCCCTCAAATAGATGTTATAATCAATAAATGGTTTGCCAGTTGGATAAGCGAGGCTGCTCCCGCGGCTCTTAACTATGCCAACAGAGTTATGCAAGTGCCACTTGGTATTTTTGCACAAGCTGCGGGGACTGCTATTTTGCCTACTCTTTCAGCACTGTGGGCAAACAAGGCCTTAGGTGAAATGAGAGGAGCCATAAGCTATGGTGTCCGCACTGTTATGATAGAAAATATTCCTTCCACCATATTTATGATGGTAATGGCAGACCCTATTATAAGAACCATTTATATGTCAAATAAATTTACCTCCGGGGATGTTCCTGTTACCACCATTGCTCTTATTTTCTATTCTCTCGGAATATTTGCATGGGCGGGACAGGCTATTGTGGCACGAGGCTTTTTCGCTATGCAGGACACCATTACTCCTATTGTGGTGGGAACCATATCCACTTGTATTTTTGTGCCTTTAAACCTTATTTTTATGAGATTTTTAGGTCATGGTGGTTTGGCGCTTGCCACCACACTTGCTGTTATCATTCACTACTCAATATTAACCTATCTTTTGAGAAAGAAACTTGGTGGAATTAACGGTGGTGAAATATTAAAAAGTGTTTCAAAGACTCTTCTTGCTGCGGTGGTTATGGGAGTTGTCTGTATAGGAGTTCGATATGGTTGTTATAAAACTTTAGGAACTTACGAACTTCAACCGGGAGATATTAAAAAACCCAACGAACTTGCTCTCAATATAATGGAAAAAGGTGTAGCGGATCCTTTTTATTTGTATTTGTCTGATGATACCAAAATAGACGCCAAGAGATATGCCAAATATCTGTCTGATGAAGAAGAAATAACAGACATGATTGTGGAAAATATAAATGATACACTAAAGAGCGGAACTTTAGGTAGTGATATTATCCGGTCCCGTAAGGCAGTGGATAAGGTTTTCTATACATCTCTCAGAAGTAATTCTTCTGTTCCTTCTTGGATTTCTGCCATTATTTTGGGAAAGGATAAAGCTGCGGAAATGGTAAGTGAAGCCACAAAGGACGGAACTTATTCTTCAAAGGATATAATTGATATATCCGGGCTTATTACGGATATTATGGAAGGCAATAGTGATGTTGCCGGGGCTATAAGAGCTTTCTTTGATGAAAAGGAAAGAGGAAAAATTGATGTGTTCTTGACTAATTTTGAAGATATGCAAGACCTTCCGAAAAACCTTCAAAAAGACCTTAACGAAGCCATAGATGACAAGGATTTCAAAGGAGCAAATGGTTCACCGAAGTTTGTTCGAGATACTCTTTGCGGTTTATATCCCGACCTTGTGTCTCAAAGACCGTTTTTGCGAGTTGAGAGTAAATTTGGTTCATTCCTAACAGTGCTTATAGGTTTGTTTATTTGTTTGGGTGTATATTTCGGAATGTTGAAATTCCTTAAAAGTGAAGAAATTGACGATGTGGCAGCGTCAATTATGCGAAAATTCGGACGCAAGAAGAAAGCAGAATAAAATGCACAATGCACAATGCAC
>JAFSVJ010000101.1 GCA_017445025.1 Abditibacteriota bacterium
GCGGTGCTTATTTCTCACCCCTAAAAGTTTTCGCAATTCGCTCAACTTTTTGGGGACCCCGAGATTGCCGCAATTCAACCCAAAAAATTGAGCGAATAGCGAAAACAACCCAAGGGCTCCCGAAAAGTTGAAGCATCTGCGAAAACTTTTTGGGAATGGGTTTTAGGGATTTGGAATAGTGGAGTTTACGACACTTTTTGGGATGAGAAAGAGGTTGAAGTCAATCTACCATAGCCAACTTTTTAATTTAGTGCCCGCCAACTTAAGTGGTGCGAAGCACCACGATTTTGATTTTCTATTTTTGATTATTGATTTTAATTTTATGGAAGATGTTATAATTAAAGTTCATGCCAACCCAAAGAGCAGTAAAAACCAAATTGTGGGCTGGAAAGATGATGTTTTGTATATAAAAATTACTGCTCCCCCGGTGGAAGGGGCTGCCAACGAAGCTATTGTTAAATTTCTTGCCAAAGAGCTTAAACTCAAAAAGAATCAAGTGTCCTTAGCCTCCGGAGACCACTCCCGGGAAAAACGATTTATCATAAAAGGTATGACTTTAGATGAGATAAAAAGTATATTCAAATGAAAAATAACAACATTTACGAAGGGGTTTTTATAGAAAGGCCCAATAGGTTTATTGCCAAGGTTTTAATTAATGGTAAAACAGAAACCGTTCACGTGAAAAATACAGGGAGATGTAAGGAGATTTTAACTCCGGGGGTCCCATGTTATTTGGAAAAAAGCCAAAATCCTAACAGAAAAACCTCATACGACCTTATAGCCGTAGAAAAAGGGGACAGGCTTATAAATATAGACAGTCAGGCTGTAAATAAGGTTTTTTTGGAATTTCTTCAAAGTGGGGGTTTGTTTAAAGACATAACTCTCATAAAACCGGAAACTACCTTTGGCAAATCCCGTTTTGATTTCTATATTGAAAGAAGGAGAGGGGGAGCTTTTATTGAGGTTAAAGGTGTCACCTTAGAGAGAGACGGGGTTATGTCCTTTCCCGACGCCCCTACGGAGAGAGGCACAAAACATATAAATGAACTTATACAGGCTCATAAAGTCGGTTATGAAACCTATATTGTTTTTGTGGTGCAAACAGAAAAAGTTAAGTATTTTACACCTAATTATGAAACAGATTTGATTTTTGGACAGTCTTTAAAAGAGGCTAAACAAAAAGGGGTGAAAGTTTTGGCTTACGATTGTTCTGTCACCCCGGATGAAATCAGTATTTTAAAAAAAATAAAAATAAAACTATGAGGTAAAAAAATGATTTTAATGTCAGTAGCAATGGAAGACGAATGTTATATTTTAAAAGATCTTTTGGGGCTTTTGGAAGTGGGAGACAATGAGTTTGTCTGTGGAGATTTTGCCCTGATATGCACAGGAGTGGGCAAGGTAAACGCTGCCATGGGAACTCAATACGGAATTGACAAATATAAACCGGAAAAGATTATTAACTATGGTTTTGTGGGTTCCATGAGTGAAGAATATTTGGTGGGTGATTTTGTTTTCCCTCAAATGACTCTTCAACACGATTTTGACTTAACTCCTTTGGGATACCCTCCCTTTACTGTTCAAGGTCAAGACAAATCTGTCTTTAAGATTAAAGGTTTTGAAGAGCTTAAAGAGGTAATCCCGGACTTGAAAAAGTGTAAATATTTACTTACAGGGGATAGGTTTATGACCGAGAGATTGCCTAATTTTGAGGACGCCATTTGTGATATGGAAGGGTATTCTGTGGCAAGAGTGGCGGATAAAGCGGGAATTCCTTGTTATATGGTGAAACTGGTCAGCGACTCTTGTAATAAAGAAGGTGCCGACAGATTTGCGGTTTCCGTAGATGAATTTAAGAGAGAGTTGCAAAACTATGTATTTAGTTTTGTTTGTAAATAAAATAAACCCCGGGGTGAAACCTCCCTTTTGCATTCACTCCCTTGCAAGATAAAGGGGATAATTCTAATGCACAATGCAAAATTAAATGAAAAATGAATAATATCCCCCCATTTACCTCCCCTTTCGGGGAGGTTTTTCTTTCACTTTTGTCAATATTTAGGGTGAATATTCATTGAAATTTCACTTTTTCACTTATTTCCACTTTTTGTAAGTTTACCAATAAATCCCTCGTAAAAAATACCGGCAAAAAGTGAAACCGGCATAACAAAAGCTCCCAAAGGGGAGCTTTATATTACATCATTTTAGCGTCGGCAATCTTAACACTATAGGTTTCTTCAAGTTCTTTAACACTTCCGTTAATTCCGCTGCCTCCGCTGGTGGCAAAGAGATGTATAGTCTTTCCTTTCAAATCAGCCAAATCAAAGAAAGTGTTTATTATTCTCGGGTGAGTATACCACCAAATAGGGTATCCTATCCATATCTCTTCCACGCCTTCAAGAGAGGGCATTTCTGCAATTTCCGGACGACACTTGGGGTCTTTTTGTTCTTTTACATTTCGGGATGACTTATCCGTCCAGTTCACATCCTCTTTTGTGTAAGGAACTTTTGCCTTAATTTCAAAGAAGTCGGCACCTAATTTCTTTGCCAATTCTTCACCTTTCTTTTTGGTGACTCCACCGTAAGAAAATACAGCAACCAATTTACTCATTTTTTTTCTCCTATTTAAATATACTGTTTGTTTCAAAAGTATCCACAACTTTTTCTAAAAGTTTTCTTATTTCCAAGTGTTGGGGACAAACTTTTTCACACTTTCCGCATTTGATACAATCGGAAGCCTTTCCCGCATCCCCTCCGCAAATAACAACACTGTATATATAATGTGAATTGGGGTTCTTAAATGTTTCAAAATTATTTACATTGGCAAACATATCGGGTATAGCTATTTTTTTGGGACATTTGCTCTCTTCAATACAATAACGACAACCGGTGCAAGGAATTAGGTTAAAGGATTTGAACACTCTGCAAACTTCCTTTACCGCTTCATTTTCCTTTTCATTTAATGGTTTAAAATCAGTAAAAGTTTTGAGATTGTCTTCCATTTGAGCTAAATCGCTCATTCCCGAGAGAGTCACAGCCATATTAGGGAATCCGGCGGCATACCTTAAAGCTATGGAAGCATTTGAACCGGATCTTAAATCTTTCAATATCTTATGGCACTCGGGAGGTAAATTGACCAAACTTCCGCCTTTTACGGGTTCCATAACAATGACAGGCATATTATATTTTTCACAAATATCATAAACCTTTCCGCCTTCAAGGGCTTCGTCGTCATAGTCCGCATAGTTAAACTGAATTTGGACAAATTCCACCTCCGGGTGTTCCTTTAGGATCATATCCAAAACTTCCGCTTTGTCGTGGAAAGAGATACCCAAATGTTTGATAAGTCCTTCTTCTTTCAATTTATAACAAGTTTCGTAAGCCTTAAACTTTTTATACTTTTGATAATTGTTTTTATCCTGTGCGTGCATAAGATAGAAATCAATATAATCAACATTTAGCCACTTTAATTGATTTTCAAAAAAAGGACGAATGTCTTCTGTTGAATTAAAACAAGGGTCGGAAAGTTTATCGGCAATTAAAAACTTTTCTCTGCTGTATCTTTTTGACACACACTCACTTATGGCAATCTCAGACAACCCGTTTATATAGAGGTGGGCTGTGTCAAAATAGTTAAAGCCGGCGTCTATGAAGGCGTCCGCCATTTTGGTAAATTCGTCGTAATTGACTTTATCGCCGTCCATAGGCAATCTCATACAACCAAAACCAAAATTACCCTTAATCTCCGGGAAAAAACTATTTTCTTTCATAATATGTCCTTTTTTATTCATATTTATAATTATAAATATTATACCATATACAAAATATAAAATCAAGTTTTATAAATTACAATTCTAAAATATGTAGGCACTTTTTTAATTAAATCACAAAAATAGACTCATTATAGAGCCTATTTTATACAATTCATTATAACCGTAATCATCATTTCCATTTCTTCCGGCCGTGATTCAGCTATCATAATAGTTAATGCAACCAATGTTAAATCATCTATGAGTTTATTATCATTTTCAAACAACACACCATTTTTGTCAAGAAAATACAGAAAAATAGCAGCACCAATTCTTTTGTTTCCGTCCAAAAAACTATGATTTTTCACTAAAAAATATAACAAATGTGCGGCTTTCTCCTCCAATGTGGGATAAATTGGAATTCCGTCAAAAGTTTGATATATATTTCCTATGCTTCCTTTGAAAGAATCATCTTTTTCCACACCAAACAAATTACTCTCCACACCATATTTCATGTTATCTATTATTTTTCTACACTCTTCATAAGTTAGTAAATAATTGTCATTTACACCTTTAGGCCTTTTCATTTTTTGGTGATCATAATCATCTAACAAATCAAGTGCTTTGCTATACTTATCCACTACATTTAATACTTGTGTGACATCAAGAGATTTTTCTGCTCTTTTTAACACTTTGAGCATAATACCAAGCTGTTCCATTCTGTTATCATTAAAAGCATAACCTTTCATTATATAATCTTTAAGAACAGTATTTGCCCACTTTCTAAATTCTACTCCTCGATGAGATTTTACCCTGTATCCAACTGAGATTATAACATCTAAATTATAATATTTTGTTTTATATTTTTTACCGTCAGAAGCAGTTGTCAAGGAATCCTTGACAACTGAAATTCTATCAAGTTCATTGTCTCTAAAGATATTACTTATATGTAAACTAACATTTTGTTTGGTGGTTTGAAATAACAAAGTCATTTGTTCTTGTGTCAACCAAACACTTTCTTCTTCTATTTTTACTTCCAATGATATAGTTTCATCTTTTGATCTGAAAATCTCTATTTCCTTCATATCATTACCTATATTCAAAAAAAGTGCGATTTCTCCCACTTATATTTTATTCACTGCCACAATACCAAGGGTATCAAGGCAGTTTTTCATGGTCTGTCTGAAGGCTTGAACAAGAGACAATCTGTATAATTTCAAATTAGGATCTTTAATGTTAACAAAAGGAACCCTTTCTTTGCCGGGATCAGGGTTTTCATAATAAGAAGTAAAGACGCCGGCAAGTTCAAAGGCATATCGTGCCAAGGGAGAGGGGGACAAGTCTTCACCGGCTTTCACCAAAACTCCTTCATATTCCTTAATTTTCTTTATAAGGTCAAACTCTGTGGAAGTGACTTCTTCGGGCACTTTAACACCGCTAAAATCATCAATTCCGCCCTTTTCTATAATTGAGGAGGCGCGAGCATAGGCATATTCGCAATAAATTCCGGAATCTCCCGTGGTCCTTAGGGCTTCTTCAAAGTCAAAGACAATCATCTTTCCGGTAGTGATTTTGCTCATAAAATACCTTATAGCGGCACAAGCAAGAATATTAAGTGTCTTTTCGTCTGAGATTTTTTCTCTCAGTTTGTTTTTAATGATTTCAATTAAATCATCACCTTTAACACCAAGTCCCTTTCTTCCGCTCATGGCTTGAACCTGGGTGGACTCGTCCACTTCCACTCCCAGCTCTCTTGTGGCATCATTGGATAATACCACAATCTCATATCCAAGGTGAACAGAATTTTGAGATTCTTTTTCAAACCCCATTTTGGAAAGACAATCATAAACTATCTGTTGAGTATAGGACTGACGACAGTCTATAACATTAATAACCTTATCCGCTCTGCCCCATTTTTCACAAGGGGCACCGTCAGGAGAAGTGGTGGTGAGAATCTCACCGTTTTCTTGCATTCCCCAATCTTTGTAGAGAAAATCTATTCCCAAAACTCCGAATTTCCACATCTGGTAAGCTATATCTTTACCTGTATAGGTGACAATTCCGTTGGAACGAACCAGTATCTTATCCTCACTCTTCAGTCCTTCCTCGGTTTCTATTATACCTTTACCGAAACGAACCACCCAGCAACCCTTGTTGGGGCCTTCTGTTTCAAACTCCACGGCACCCTTTTCTTTTAACAGGTCAAAAGCAGTCTGCCAAAAATGTCTGTTAAAAATATCGCTCTCCCAGTTGAGAAGATTGTAGTATATATTAAGCCTTGAAACGGTTTTTAGATGTGCTTTAACAATTTTGGTGGCAACTTCTTTGGCAAAGGAAGCAACGGCACTCTCTCCCCCTTCCACGGCGTGAAGAATTTCTGCCCTTCGCCCCTTCAAAACAGGATCTTTTTCATAGGCTTCTCCTATTCGTGCATAAATATCCCAACACCAATAGTCAAAGGACTGAGAGGCATCCACCTTTGCCCAAATCTGTGAAAAATCATCTCCCCCTGTGTAAAAAGGCTCATCCAAATATAGCATGGCGGCCACCACATCAGCAACTTGAACACCTGTATCATCAATATAGTTACAGGCTTGAACATCATATCCCAGTTTCCTCAGTGTTCTCACCACACTATCCCCTATAATGGCATTTCTCAGGTGGCCTATATGCATGGCCTTATTTGGGTTTACATTTGTATGTTCAATTAAGATTTTTTCTTCTTTTTGTGGTTTATTTCCGTAAGCGTCCCCTTCCTTCAAAACCTCTTTGATTACACTTTCCCCAAAAGCAGAATAATCCATAAAAAAGTTTAGGTATCCCGGAGGGGTCACTTCAATTTTCTTTACGAGAGGCAAGTTTTCTGCGTCAAGCTTCTCTTTTACATCATTTGCTATTTGAATAGGGGCTTTATGAAGAACCTTAGCCATAGAAAGACAAACGGGAGTGGAAATATCCCCCATTTCCCTTTTTGGCGGCTTGTTAAAAGGCACATCTTCTATATTTAAAATCTCTTTTATTTTTTCAGCAATTCTATACATATAAACCCCTAAAATTTTTATTGATTTCTACACTTAATTATATTAAATTGGAATTATCTACAGCTTTAACCACATTAAGATAATGGTCACCTATTCTTTCTATGTTGGTTGCCAGTGACAGGTATTGAGCCCCCACATTAACACTACATTCACCGGCTTCCAATCGTTTAATATGATTAAGCTCCATTTTTTTGGTCATATCGTCTATTCCGTCTTCCAGTTGATTTATCAGATACAATTTAGACAAATCATTTTTCATATAAGCTTTCATAACTTCTTCATACAACTTATTAACTTGAAGTCTAACCTTTTCTATTTCTTTTACAGCCTCTTCGGAAAACTTATCTTCATTATTTTTTAAACTGTCAGCATATTCCACAATATTTTCCGCATAATCACCAACTCTTTCAAGATCACTTATGGTCTTAAAAGTTGTGGATACAAACCTTCTGTCACTTTCACTTAATAAAAGGTTTGAAAGTTTTACGGAAAATCTCATAAGTTGTTTGTTAATATAATTAAGTTTTACTTCATCTTTTCTGAATTGATCCAAATCTTTATAATCTAAGGAACAAACTATTTCACAAGCTCTGTTAAAATTAACCAAAGACACTTGTGCCATATTTTCTATTTCATTTTTAAGCTGAGCCACTGCAACAGCCGGGGTTCTCAACATATTATCGTTAATGAAACTGAGCCTGGGTTGATCTTCATCAGTTTCAACAGAAATCCTTTCCTTTATAACTTTTTTGGAAAATTCTATCAGAGGTTTAGTAAAAGGCATAATTATCAATACAATTGCACAGTTAAAAAATGTATGGAACATTGCCAATTGAGTTTGGGGGACTTTCGGAAACATCTTTTCAAACAAAGTACCAAAGGTTAAGGAACCGTCTGAAAACAGACCCATTAAATAACCTATAATTACAAAAAGAATTACACCTATAGTTTTATATATAACATTTACAAAAGCACATCTCTTGGCAGCTGTTGTTCCGGTTAAAGATGCCATAACACCCGTAATACATGCACCAATGTTTGAACCCAAAGCAAGGTTTATACCTTGATCCAGATCTATTAACCCTGAAAAAACCATAGTAATGGCAATAGATGTCATTACAGAAGAAGAATTTATTAGGGCTGTTAAAAAAGTACCAATTAAAATTACAACAATCGGATTTTGAACGGTTTGAAGCAAGTTTTTAATTGAAGGATCCTGTGCAAACTCTGACATAGAGGAAGACATCATAGACAATCCCACAAACAGCATACCGAAACCGGCCAACATTGCTCCTATATTTTTCCATTTAGCAGTTTTTGCAAACAGAGTTATAAAAGCACCTATACCGGCAAAAGTGGAGAAAATAACCGTAGTTGAAATTGTTTTGGCTCCAAACATACCCAAAGCAACTATTTGACCTGTAATGGTAGTTCCAATGGACGCTCCGTAAATCAATGTAGTTGCTTGAAACATGGACATGATTTGAGCGTTCACGAAACCTAAAACCATAACTGTGGTTGCACCGGAAGACTGAATAATAGCAGTGGCAAAAGCACCTATTCCCACACCTAAAAAGGCATTGGAAGAGACTTTTTGAAACATGCTTTTCAACTTTTCACCTGAAAGCGTTTCCATACATGTTGACATCATTTTACAAGCAATAAGGAAAACTCCTATTCCGGCAATCAGGGACATTATAGCAATTGTAATAGATTGTATATCCATAAATAAACCTTATTTTCAATATTATTATTAAATATATTAAAATCTCCAAATCCCTCGAAAATCTGTAATTTTTCGCTTAACGAAATATGTCTTTCCGTGTCTTATTGACGATTCTCGACTAAGAACATTTTTAAATGGCTTATGCCTTTAAAAATAACCTTATTCTGCGAGTCTACAGTCGACGACTACATTCCATATTTCTTGCAAAAAATTAATCTTTTCGGTTCTTTGGATTTTTTAATATTGACATCATTTTACAAGCAATGAGGAAAACTCCTATTCCGGCAATCAGGGACATTATAGCAATTGTAATTGATTGTACATTCATAAATAAACCTTATTTTCAATATTATTATTAAATATATTAAAATCTCCAAATCCCTCGAAAATCTGTCCCCCTAAGCCGATAGGCTTGGGGGGTGGCATCTCGTAGAGATGACGGGGGGATGGATATCTACCCCTCATGCCACGCATTAACCTTTTTTGTTATGGTTCTATTTCCATTCCAAATAGTCTTGCCTTGCTACGACTTTTCGGGTTGAATTGCGGCAAAAAAGCACCGCTTTTTTGTAAAAACGACAACTGCTTGTCGTTTTTAGCAAGAGCCGGAAAATCTATGATTTTTCGGTGCCCGACGGCAAAAATCTTTATCACTAAAGATTTTTGACTAGACC
>JAFSVJ010000102.1 GCA_017445025.1 Abditibacteriota bacterium
AAATCAAAAATTCCATCCCCCCGTCAGTTTCTAACGTAACTGCCACCCGGGTGGGTGGGAGCCCTCGAGGCTCCAAAAAAGTTTCGGACGGCCCCCCCACGGTCGCTTCGCGCCTCGTAGCCCCCCGAAAGCCCATTCCCAAAAAGTCTTATGACTTTTCGGGAGCCCTTGGGCAGGGGGTTCATTGTAAAGAACGAAACTTTTTGGAGAATGGGCAAGCCTACGGCTTAGGGGGACAGAAAGATGGTGGCGAGCCTTACGTAGTAGGGGAGATGGCTCCCTCAATAGGGTCTGTATATTATCCTGAGGCCGGGAAGGTTTATCTCCGTTCCGGTTTTTTGAAGGATGACAATTTAATCACATTTAAATCTTCAAAGCATCCCAATCGTCTTTCTCATAAAGACCAAAATAATATGGAAATATTTTTGGGTGAGAAAGAAATGCTCATAGAAAGTGGGACTTGTTATTCCGGGCACCCTAATTATGAAAAGAGATATTTCGGCTCTCACGCTCACAATGTTTTACTTATAGACGGAAAGCCTCAAATGCCCTTTGCCAAGGGTGAGGTTAAAGAGTTTATAACTAATGAGAATTATGATTTTGTGAAAGGTGATGCTGCTTCTGTATATTCAAAAGCAAGGGCATACACAAGAAACCTTTTGTTTATAAAGCCTAACATTTTAATAGTTTATGATTATGTTCTTCTCAATTCCACAGGAAGTTTTGAGTGGCTGTGGCACACTCCGGGAAGTATTCATGTTCATTCTCTTACTAAGCCTAACAGTGTCTTGTTTACTAATGAAGACAAGAATATGTCTATGTTTATTTTGGAGCCTGAGAGCTGGAGTTACAGAGTCACCAAAGACTACACTTTGGAAAATTGGTGGAATATGCATGAAATTACTCACGATGTTTTGAGAATAAAAATTTCTTACAGAAAAGAGGTTGATATGGTGTGTTTCTTTCATCTTAACAGTGCAGACCACGAAACTCCGCCTTGTGAGTATGAAAACAAAAATATTAATTTAGATTATAATGATAATCATTATGATATTTCATTTGATAAAGGAAAATTATCTGTAGTAGAAAATTAATAAATAGGATAGAATTATGCCTAATTCACTTACTTTAAGTTTGCTTTATATTATTTTGGGAATAACCCTTTTAAGTCTTGTTTCCAACAAATTAAAATTGCCTTTAATTATCGGTTATATTATTGCCGGTATTCTTTTAGGTGACGCAGGGTTTAAACTTATCCAACTTGAAAATGTGGAAGTCCTTCATCTTATCAGTGATTTGGGACTGACTTTTCTTTTGTTTATTGTAGGGCTTAAACTGGATATTACTTCTTTAAAATCTATGAAGAGTGCCTTTTTACTGGGTGTTTTAAAAATCATAGTTATTATGGGGTTGGGTTTTGCCCTCTCTCTTGCTCTGGGATTTGGTGTTGCGGCATCTCTCATTATAGGTTGCGGTTTATCTTTTTCTTCTACCATAGTTATTGTTAAGATCTTATCCGATAAAGGCGATTTGGATTCTTTGCCCGGTAGAGTTGCTATGGGAACTCTTATTGTTGAAGATATAGCTGCTGTTGTAGCTCTTATAGTTATAAATACAATGTCCGGCAATGGTTCATCTTTAACAGGTCAGCTTATCCTTATGGGCAAAAATGTCTTAATACTTTTCTTAATTGTTTTCTTGGTGGGAAAGTTTATAATCCCTAAATTCTTGAAAACTTGGGCAAAATCTCCTGAGCTACTCATGGTTATTTCCATATTTTTTGCCATTATTTTTGCCGCTATGTGTGATGACTTTGGTTTTTCAAAAGAGGTGGGTGCCTTTATTGCGGGTATGATGTTTGCACCTCATAAAGAGTTTAGAGGTATGATATCTTCAAAACTTGCCTCTATTCGGGATATTACCCTTATATTCTTTTTTGTGGATTTTGGTCTCTTGGTTAAATTTGACCATTTCAGTCATTTATTACCAAAGATACTCATTTTTGTGGCTTTTTCCGTTTTAATGAAACCTATTATTGCCTATATTCTTATGAATTATATGAAGTATAAGAAAACCACTGCCTTAAAAACAGGTCTTATACTTAGTCAAATTTCGGAATTTTCACTTATAATTGTCGCAATGGGTATATATCAAAAATTGATTGATAACGAAATACTCACAATTATCGGGGTTACCCTTATTATCTCTATATTTTTGTCTTCTTTCCTTATAAATTATATGGACAATATAACCTCTCTTTTAACGGCAAAGTTTAAGTTTGTGGATAATAAATGGCAAAGAGAGTCATCTTTTGAAAGCCTAAACTCAGTTCCATCCGCTCCTTTTAATAATCTGATTATAGGTGCCGATTCTTTTGGAACAGCTCTTTATGAAGATATGGTAGAGACTAACAGGCCGGTACTTTCTATAGATTTTGACCCAATTAATGTTGCTGCCGCAAGGGCAGAAGGTAAGAATATAGTTTATGGAGATATAACAGACAGACAATTTTTAAACACCATAAATTTCAAAGAAATGAAATGGGTTATAAATACGGTTGCAGATGCAAATCATAAGGAATTTATGGGGATAATAAAGAAATATGGTTTTACGGGATTGTATGCCGCTAAAACAGATATGGAAAACTATTCAAAAGAGGATTTGGAAAAATTAGGGGTTGATTTAATTTTTGAACCCTATATTAATGCAGCGAAGGAGGCTTTTTATATGATACTCGATCGTGATGAAATGATTAAAAAAGAAAAAATGAGAACAGACATTGCCAAACTCAGAGACCACTACATTATATGTGGTTATGGAAGAATGGGTAGACAAGTTGCCACAGATTTTCAGAATGAAAATATACCTTTCGTGGTGGTAGAGGACAATCCGGAAAACATAGATGAACTTAATGAAAAACAATATTACCACATTATCGGAAAAGCTGAAAATGATGAAATACTAAAAGCTGCCGGAATTGAAAACGCAAAAGGTCTTATTGCGGTTTCTCCCACAGATGAGTTAAATGTTTTTATCGTTTTGACTGCAAGAAATCTTAATAAAAATTTGGATATTGTAGCAAGGTCTATTCTTGAGGGCAATAAAGACAAACTAAAAAGCGCAGGTGCCAATAAGGTTATATCTCCTTATGTTTTCGGTGGAAGAAAGATAGCTTCAGCAGTCCTTCGTCCCACAGTTTTTGAATTTAACGAAAAAACCTATCACGGTAATGACTATGATATAACTTTTGAAGAATTGAAATTAAACGATGATTCATCATTTATAGGCAAGTCATTGGTTGAAAGCAATTTCAGGAAGACTTACGGTGTTACTATTGTCGCCATAAAAAGAGCTGACGGAGAATTTATTACCAATCCGAGTTTTGACCTTATATTTGAAAAAGGTGATATTTTGGTGGTTATTGCCAATGCTGCCGAAGTTCATAAATTGGAAAACAGCTCAGATTTTAATTTGGTAAACGGTAAAAACTTAGAAAACTAAATAATGCACAATGCACAATGCAAAATGCAAAATTAAATGCAAAATGCACAATAATTGTGGGACTGCGTCCCACTAAGGTTGGCGGGCTTTAAAATTTATAGTTGGCTCTTGCAAACACACCGTCAAGCCCCGGGGAACGCTAAATTCTGTCCCCCTAATCGAAGATTGGGGGGTGGCATTTGCCAAGGGCAAATGACGGGGGGATGGAATTTAATGCATAATGCACAATGCACAATGCAAAATAATTGTGGTGCTTCGCACCACTTTGGTTAGCGTGCTCTAAACTTTTTAGTCGCTCTATAAAATTAAGACGCTACCCATCCCCCCTTTTAAGCCATTTCCCAAAAAGTTTCACAAGTAGGGCTTTTTGGGAGCCCTTAGGCTTTTTCCCGCCCACCCGGGATTATAGGGGGGTATATTATTCATTTTTCATTAAATTTTTCATTTTTCATTTTGCATTTTTCATTAAAAAAGTCCCCGCTTTATAACTTAGTTAATTGAGAATTGAGAATTATTCAATATTATTATGAAAAAGGAAACAATATTTACTTGTAATGTTTGTGGGTATCAAACTCCACGATGGCTGGGAAAGTGTCCCGACTGCAACACATGGGGCTCTCTCGAAGAAGAAACTTTTAGCCAAAAGCCTACAAACCACAAAAGTATAACAGAAAAAACTCCTCCTTCAAAACTCTCCGAAATAAAGCCTATTGATAAACTGAGAATCTCCACAGGCATAGGCGAAATGGACAGAGCCTTAGGTGGTGGTATTGTTCTTGGCTCCGTCACCCTTATAGGTGGTGATCCGGGAATAGGTAAATCCACCATCTTAATGCAAGCTTCGGGAGAACTCTCCAAGAAAGGGGTGGTTTTGTATGTCTCCGGTGAAGAGTCTGCGGAACAGATAAAGCTTCGTGCACAGAGAATGAATATTGTTAACGATAATATTTATCTTGTCTGTGAAAATGATTTGGAAACCATATTGGGTTATATTGATGATATAAAGCCTAATTTTGTGGTTATAGACTCTATACAGACTATGCACAATTCTGAACTTTCTTCTGCCGGGGGAACTGTAAGTCAAGTCCGAAGCTGTTGCGAAGCCTTGACAAAGAAAGCTAAAACCAAAAATATCCCCTTGTTTATTGTAAGCCATGTGACCAAAGACGGAACCATTGCGGGACCTAAGGTTTTGGAGCATATAGTTGATACGGTTTTGTATTTTGAAGGTGATAAAGAGTATCATTATAGGATTTTGAGATGTATTAAAAACAGATTCGGCTCAACAGACGAAATAGGTATTTTTGAAATGAACGAAACAGGCCTTGAATGTATTCAAAACCCCAGTGCCATGTTCCTTGAAGAAAGATCTATTGTGTCAGGCTCTGTGGTCGTTCCCATAATTGAAGGCACCCGTCCTATTTTGGTGGAAATACAGGCCTTGGTGGTCCCTTCCTATTTGAATAATCCGAGACGAATGTGTCAGGGCTTGGATTATAACAGATTTTTAATGATAATTGCTGTTCTTGAAAAGAGAATTAAGATAAACCTGTCAAATAAGGATGTGCTACTGAATGTGGTTGGGGGAATGAAAATAACAGAAACCGCCGCCGACCTGTCTGTAGCTTGTGCCATAGCCTCAAGTTTGATAGATACGCCCATTAATTCCGACGTGGTGGCAATAGGAGAAGTTGGCCTTGCCGGTGAGGTTCGAAGAGTAAGCCAAATAGATAAGAGAATAAACGAAGCTACAAGATTAGGCTTCACCCAAGCAGTGCTTCCCAACCAACCCACAAATAAAACGGATTTAACAAAAGTCTCTTCTCTCCGTGAAGCCATAGATAAGATAATAACTATTAAAGAATAAAAATTGTAAAAATCCCTTAAAAGTGGTATAATATATAGTGGAGCGATAGCTCCACAATTTTGATTTTCTATTTTTGATTTTTACTTTTTAAATTATAGTGGTTTATTTTAAAAGAAAGGATATTTTTAATATAAATGGACAGATTGATTAGGTCTGATAAAGAGAAATTAACATACATCTTTGATCTTGACGGTGTTATATATAGAGGTATGGTGCCTCAGCCCTTTGCTGTGGAGTCGGTAAATGCACTCCTTGATAAAGGACACAGTGTTTACTACTTTACCAACAACGCCTGTCACACAAGGCAGTTTTATAAAGATAAAATCCATAAAATGGGAATTGAAACTGACCTTGACCACATTATGACCAGTGCCTATGCAGCAGCTCTCTACATGACAGAAACCTACGGTGATTTGAAAGGGAAAAGTGTCTATGTAGTTGGAATGGAAGGTATCTTTGATGAAATGGAAAGGCTTGGAATGAAGTGTTTTGGCAGTTTGGGAGAACTTGAACTGACAGATTTTGTGCTCTGTGGATTGGATAGAAATTTAACCTACAAAAAATTGTGGGGAGCAATGAATTCTATACGACACGGAGCCATTTTTATTGCTACCAACAGAGATAAAACCTTTCCCCTTGAAGACGGTATGTTTGCTCCTGCAGGAGGAGCTTGCGTTGCCGCAATTGAGGAGTGCACAGATTTTCACCCTTATGTTTGTGGAAAGCCCAACACTTATGTTTTGGATAAAGTAATGAAATTAACGGGCACAGACAGAGAGCATACCATAATGATAGGGGACAGGCTTGATACAGATATAGAAGTTGCTCATAATGCGGGCATAACGGCATGCCTTGTTTTGGGCGGTTGCTCCACAAGAGAAGAAGCCGAAGTTGCAACAGGTAAATTAAAGCCCCATTATGTAATAGATGATTTGAGGCCTTTGGTATGAAACCTGTTGCATTAACTATTGCTTCCTCCGATTCTTCAAACGGAGCCGGAGTATCTTTGGATTTAAGGGTTTTTGAAAAGTTTGGTGTATATGGCACCATGGCAATAGCCACTTGCACGGCTCAAAATAGTTTTGGTGTCCAAAGAATATATAAAATAGCTCCGAGAATAATTGAAGCTCAAATCGACGCCATAGTGAAAGATTTTCAGGTTAAGGCTTGTAAAGTAGGAATGCTTTATTCTCCCGAGATTGTAAATACTGTTGCTAAAAGGATAAAGAGAAGGAATATTCCTAATATTATTTTAGACATTCCCATAATTTCCAAAAACGGAGTTGCCATAACAAAAGAGAGTGCTTATAAATCTATTGTTAAAAATCTTATTCCTCAAGCTTTTCTTATAACTCCCAATATTCCCGAAGCTGAAAAACTTTCGGGGATAGAGATAAAGAACAGAGAAGACATGGAAAATGCCTGCAAGATGATCAGAGATTTGGGTGCTAAAAATGTTCTTTTAAAAGGTGGACACAGTGAAAAGCCTTTTGATTTGTTTTATGACGGAGAATGTTTTTATGAGTTTGAAGGTGAGAAGTATTTTGGAAAGAATACCCACGGAACAGGATGCTTTTTAAGTGCAGGTATATGTGCAGGTGTGGCAAGTGGTAAATCTTTAGGTGACAGTATTTCCGAAGCAAAAAGATTTATAAATGAGATTATTCCGCAATCTCAAAGACTTGGAAAAGGAGATATGGATTTTATAATCTGTCCCCCTAAACCGTAGGTTTGCCCATTCTCCAAAAAGTTTCGTTCTTTACAATGAACCTCCTTTAGCCCATTCCCAAAAAGTTTCGTTTTTCTATCAATGAACCCCCTTTAGGGGGGCTACGAGGAGCGAAGCGACCGTGGGGGGCCGTCCGAAACTTTTTGGAGCCTCGAGGGCTCCCACTCACCCGGGTGGCAGTTGCATTAGCAACTGACGGGGGGATGGATATTATAATTACAATCCCATAATCTTCATAAAAAGTTTTGAAGATTGAAATGAAAGTGGAAATTAAGGGTTACGACCCATAATTTAATATTATTTGAGGTAAAAATTATGAACACAAAGTATGTATTCGTTACAGGTGGAGTAGTTTCCAGTGTAGGAAAAGGAACTTGCGCAGCAAGTTTGGGCAGATTGTTTAAAAGTCGCGGATTAAAAGTTTCCGTTCAAAAACTTGATCCTTATATTAATGTTGATGCGGGAATGCTTACTCCTCTTCAGCATGGTGAAATATTTATAACCGATGATGGTGCTCAGGGTGATTTGGACCTTGGACACTATGAAAGATTTGTGGATGTAAGCACCACCAAACTCAGTGATATTACATCCGGAATAGTATATGATAATGTCATAAAGAAAGAGAGAAGAGGTGATTTTAACGGTGGCACCGTTCAGGTTATTCCTCACATTACAAACGAAATTATAGATATTATCAGATCCAACGCAGAAGAACAAAACGCCGAGATTGCCGTTGTGGAAATAGGCGGAACCGTAGGGGATATGGAACAACTTCCCTATATTGAAGCCATTCGTCAGTTCAAAAAGAGAGTGGGGGAAGGCAATGTGGTTTATGTCCACCTAACCCTTATTCCTTCAGTTGGTCCTTGGAACGAACTTAAAACCAAGCCCACCCAACACTCCGTAATTAAATTAAGAGAATTTGGTATTCAACCGGATGTTTTGATTTGTCGTTGTAAAAACGAAATGACAGACGAAATGAGAGAAAAAATCTCCCTTTTCTGTAATGTTCCCGTTGAAGCTGTTATTGAATCCATGGTTATTCCCACCGTTTACGAATTGCCTCTTGTTTTTGAAAGCAAAGGTTTACCGGACTATATTTTAGGTAAATTAGGATTTGAAAAGAGAGAAGCAGACCTTGAAAGATGGAGAAAAATGGTGGAAGTTGCCAAGAATCCCAAAGACGCTTGTACTATTGGTGTTGTGGGTAAGTATATTGAAAACGGTGATGCTTATATATCTTTGCAAGAAGCTTGCAGAGCCGGTGCTTATGAACTTGGCAATACTGCTAAAATAAAGTGGATTGAGGCTGAAACCCTTGAAAGTGAGCCTGCTGAAAAATATTTAAGCGATGTGGACGCCATAATAGTTCCCAGTGGTTTCGGTGAAAGAGGTGCAGAAGGTAAAATAGCTGCTGCCAAATATGCCAGAGAAAATGATATTCCTTTTTTGGGTATAAGCTACGGAATGCAACTTGCTGCAGTGGAAACTGCAAGAAACGTTATGGGATTATCTGATGCCAACTCCATTGAAGTTGACCCTGATACACAAAACCCCATTGTTCATGCCAGACCGGGAGCAGTAGACTATGATAACTATGGTCCTTGTATGAGATTGGGTTCATATCCCTGTAAGATAGTTGAAGGAACTCTCCTGTCTTCAATTTATAACGCTCCCGTTGTTTACGAAAGACACAGAAACAGATATGATATAAATAATAAATATAAAGAAATATTGGAAAAGGGCGGAATGATCGCTTGCGGATTTTCACCGGATGATACCATTGTGGAAGCTGTTGAAAGACCCGGAAATGATTTCTTCCTTGGAGTTAGTTTCCATCCGGAATATAAATCTCGTCCCGACGCTCCCCACCCAATATTCAGTGCTTTTATAAAGAAAGCTTTTGAACATAAAAAATAAGGAGCAAGTAATGCGCACTCGTGGTTTTGAAAAAGTTTCTAAATATGCGGATAAAGACATAAAACTTCCTAAGAGAAGCACCAAAAATGCCGCCGGATATGATTTCTTTGCACCGGAGGATATGGAAATACCTTCCTCTTTGGGAGATATGTTTAGAGAATCTTTCGGAAAATTGGTTAACGAAGCAGATTTTATTAAAAAGTTCTTGACAGATCATAATTTTATGTCTTCTGACAATGGAGAGGCAAAAACAGCTAAACCAAAACTTCTTTGGACCGGCATAAAAGCCTATATGTTGGAAGATGAATATTTGGGACTTTACAACCGAAGTTCCAACCCTAAAAAACTTGGTTTGATTTTAGCTAACGGTGTGGGAGTTGTGGACAGTGATTACTACAACAACCCGGATAATGAAGGTGAAATCGGATTTGCCTTTTACAATATTTTCCCTTGGACTATAAAAATAAAAAAAGGCGACAAATTAGGACAGGGCATATTTACAAAGTTTCTGAAAGCTGATAATGATGACGCCACACAAGAGCGAGAAGGTGGCTTCGGCTCCACAGGAGAGTAGGTTAAATTTGCCGGTGGCAAATTTAAAAAGCAAAAATCAAAAATAGAAAATCAAAATAGTGGAGATATCGCTCCACTTTTTGTTAGTGTGCAGTTTTTCAAATTCCAAAATAAAATGGCAGGTTTAAGCCTGCCATTTGTTTATTATGTTGACCATATATGTTTTCCATTTTTTAAGCAGATAGGTAAACAGCCTTTGGGGCGAATCGAGATTTTCATCCTTATTCTTAAAAAATTTTTCACCGGTATCATCAACTGATTTTACTTCTTTATCAGTAACTGTTTTTGCTTCTGTTTCCTTTGTTTCATCAAAAAAGGTGTCATTGGGGAATTTCTCTTTTAGTTGTTTCATAGTCGGTTCTGTCTCTTGTTCAAAATAGTCATAAGATTTGTGGAATGTGTCGCCAAGAAGATAATTTGTCCATAAAAGTCTTCTGCCAAATATTCTTTCTTCAAAATCTTTTGGATATTTTTCTTTATTTTTTTTAATATCTTCTTTTGATTGTGTAAGTTTAAAGAATTCGATTTTTTCTCTATTATGCACTTTATCATCAAAGGTTAATTTGATGATGTTATTAGAAATAAATTCTATATCTTTATAATGTATGCCATCAAAACTTGTATTCGGAATATTATATTTATATATAATTCTGTATTTATCCGTCTTATTATAATTACTTATAACATAAATACTTATAGTGCTTCCATAAGCTACACCATACACATCCTTAGCAAGATATATATCATTGTTATTTATATAAGCCTTTTGCATCTTTGTTTTCATATATCCGTTATTATTGAATATAAAATAAAAGATGATATTTTCTTTTTTAGTTTTTTTATCAAAAAGAGTTATTTGAAATAAGCTTAGATCATTATTGTATTCATCTGCATTTTCTATTTTTTTTCTTGTTTCGTATGCTTTTAAACAACAATTATTGTCTTCATAAAAAGTATCAACAAAATTCCCTAATTTATCTATATTAAATGGTTTAAAAATATGACTTTGATCAATTATTTCATTTGTTGCGTTAACTACATTTATCGGAACTTCTGTTAATACTATTTGATTTTTGCTCTTAAAATCCATATAGATTTTATCAGGATTTAAATATTCAGAAATATCAGATAGATATTTTACCTCACCGGCAAAGCAAGCAGAGGATAATATTATCAATAACAAAACCAATAATTTTTTCATTTTCTCCTCCGAGTTTAATATATTTTAGTTATCACTTATCTATATTATATCAAAAATAACATAAAAAAACAAATTTATAGTGATTTCTCTGTCTTTCAAAATTGTAAGGTTGGACGGTGACAGTCCGAAGGACTAATGGGGGAATGGAATTTATAGGTTGGTGGGTTTTAAATTTCAAGGTTGGCTATGGTAAATAGACACTTTAGTCATGGGAAATGGTAAAGTAGGAGCACCGGACACCCCTCGCCTTATTTTTTTGCGTAGTAAAACGAAGCAAAATCTATATAAAAACGGCAAACCAAAATTTAGCGGAGCAAAAATATGATTTTTGCATAGCTAAATAGACCTTTATTTAAATAGACCTTTATTTTGCCGGGCAAAAAAACACCTTAGTGGTGCTATATTTGTAATTTGAAATAAAATAATATATGTGTTATAATAATTATGAGTATATATTATAACAAGAGGATATATATGAAACGGGTTATAAGTGGTATCATTCTTCTTTTACTGGCTATATTTGTAATATTTATACCAAATACTATTCCCCTCACATGTTTGGTTGGTTTGCTGGCAGTGTGGGGATTAAGTGAGCTTTATAAAAATGTTTCTTTGATGGGGTGTAAGCCTATATGGTGGCTTGGAATAGCAACTACCATAGTTTTTCTTGTGGGTTCTGTTTTCTCTCATACTTATGATTTGATAATGCCGGAATTAACAGAAAAAATAATACCTGAGATTAATAATACTTTTTCTTTTTATGGTTTTAGCTATGCTATTCCAAACGGGGATGAAATGGATGTTATTTCTTTGATTCCCGCAATTATAACTCTTTTAATTTTTTTAGGCTTTTTGGTAGAGTTTTTTAGAGGAGAGAGGCATCCGGTAAAGAATATAGGAGCTACACTTTTCGGAACAATCTATATAGGTTGGCTCCTTAGCCACATAGCTTCTTTGCGAATTATTGACGGAACAACCACATTTTTCGGTCACGAAATAGCCCTTGGTTCTGCTCTTGTTATGCTAATGGTAGTTTGCACCTGCGCCACAGATACCTTTGCTTTTTTTATAGGAAAAAGATTTGGAAAGCATAAAATAAGTCCTAAGTCCAGTCCAAATAAGACATGGGAAGGGTCTATAGGCGGTTGGTGTGCCTGTGTGATTTTCGGATGTTTATGGGGCTATGCGGCTTCACTTCCAATGATACATGTAATTGTTATTTCTGTCATTTGCGGAGTTCTCTCTCAACTTGGAGACTTAACAGAATCCTCAATTAAGCGTGAAATAGGGATAAAAGATTTCAGTAATGTTATTCCCGGTCATGGTGGAGTTCTTGACAGAATAGACTCAATGCTTTTTACAGCCCCCTTTATTTATTATTATGTTATAACTTTTATGTCTATGTTAAATTAATGAGGTGTTTTTAATGACAAAAGAATGTTGGGATTTATCCCCACTATATAAATCAATTGATGATGAAAATATAGAGAAAGATTTAAAGGAAGCTTTGGATTTATCTGTAAACTTTGAAAAAAAATACAGAGGTAAGATAAATTCATCTTCTTTAACAGCGGAAACTTTATATAATGCTTTAAAAGAAACAGAAAAAATAATTCGTCTAATATACAAACCGGATATGTATGCTTCACTTTTGTTCAGTGCCGATACAAGTGATCCTAAATATGGAAAACTCCTTCAAAAAGTTCAGGAAAAGATAACTGAAATATCCGTTAAAACCATGTTTTTTGATTTGGAATTAATGGAAGCACCTTCGGTTGTATTAAACAAAATTATAGATGACCCAAAACTTGGGGAATACAAACACCATATAATTACTTCTCGTGTGTTTAACCCTCATAAGTTAAGCGAAGAATGTGAAAAAATAATGGAAGAGAAAGCCAACACAGGTTCTCGTGCTTGGGATAGGCTTTTTGATGAAGTTTTATCAGCTGCCGCATTTAATGTGGAAATAAACGGAGAAGTTCAAACCTTAAACGAGCCGGGAGTTTTGGCTTTACTTCGAAACGGGGACAGAGATATAAGAATAAAGGCCGCTCATTCACTTACAGAGGGGCTTCTTGCCAACAGCAGAGTTTTGACCTTTATTTTTAATACTCTTGTAAACGATAAATCCATCAATGACAGGCTTAGAAAATATACTTACCCTCAAGAATCTCGCCATAAATCCAATGAATTGTCAAAGGAAGTTGTGGACCTTGTTATTAAAACCTGTGTTGATAATTATTCTATGGTTTCTCGTTTTTATAATATAAAAAAGGAAATAATGGGTTTAGATGAGTTAACCCATGTGGACAGATATGCTCCTTTATCTTTTAAAGAGGAAAAAGTTTCTTATGAAGAAGCTCAAAAGATAATTTTAGAGGCTTTTGGTGCTTTTTCCGAAGATTTTGCAAAATATGCCAAGGAAGCTTTTGAAAAGCATTGGATTGACGCAGAGCCAAGACAGGGCAAGAGAGGTGGAGCTTTCTGTATGAGTGGCATTCCTGAGATTAATCCCTTTGTTTTATGTTCTTATTTAGAAAAAAAAGATGATGTTATGACCTTAGCTCATGAACTCGGACATGCCATTCACGCCTGTTTGTCTTCTAAACAAAATATATTTAATTATAGTGCAACTTTGCCTGTTTGTGAAAATGCTTCCACCTTTGGAGAAATGTTGGTCTTTGAAAACCTTGTTTCAAAAGCATCCTTAGAAGATAAACTTGCTTTATATGCCGAAAAAATAGAGAGTATTTTTGCAACAATTTTCCGCCAAGCAACCATGTATAGGTTTGAAAGCGATCTTCACAAAGAGAGAAGAGAGAGGGGTGAGCTGACTTGTGAAGAAATATCTGATTTGTGGCAAAGGAATATTCAGGAAATGTTTGGAGACAGTCTGATTTTAGGGGACGAGCATAAATATTGGTGGCTTTATGTATCACATTTTATAGGATCTCCTTTTTATGTTTACGCATACAGTTTTGGAGAACTTATGGTTTTGGCACTTTTTGGTCTTTATAAGAAAGATCCTCAAAATTTTGTTCCGAAATATATAAAACTTTTGTCATGTGGTGGTTCACTTTCTCCGGCTGATTTGTTAAGTGAAGTGGGATTTGATATTTCGTCCCCCGATTTTTGGATGAGCGGAATAAATGTTTTGGATAAACTTATGACAGACTTTGAAGATATTTATAAAGAATGGAAAAATAAGAAATAATTTATCACAAGGATTTTCTAAATCTCACAAGGTGATATTTTATAAAAATTAAAAAAAAAGGACGGTTAATTATGATAAAACCTATTGACTTTTTTGATTTAAGCTCATATGAACACAGAGCTGTGTTTGATGATTGTGAATATGTTTGGGAAGCTATACCAAAAATAGGCCAATACATATTGCTATATTCTATGGAACATGAATGTGTTCAAAATTCAGAGTATATTTTGCCTAACAGTTTTATTGATAACACAGAAAACATATTTATCGGCAAGGGAACCGTTGTAGAGCCGGGTGCTTTTATCCAAGGTCCCGCAATAATAGGGAAAAATTGCCAAGTTCGTTCAGGAGCTTATATAAGAGGAAATGTTATTTTAGGCGATAATTGTATTGTAGGTCATACAAGTGAGTTAAAAAATGTTATAATGTTAAATAAGGCACAAGCTCCTCATTTTAATTATTGCGGTGATTCTATACTTGGAAGGGGTGTAAATTTAGGTTGCGGAACGGTTTTGTCCAATTTACCTATTACAAGTGTAAAAGATCCTTCTACAGGTAAAAGAAATACTATTTTTGTTGAAGTTGATGGCAAATTAATAGATACAAAGTTATCTAAATTTGGTGCAATTTTAGGTGATAATTCTCAAACCGGTTGTAACAGTGTATTGAATCCCGGAACAATTTTAGGAAAAGGATGTATGGTTTATCCCAATTTATCCTTGAAAAAAGGATATTACCAAGAAAATTCAATAATAAAATTAATTCAAGAAACTAAAATTATGACGATTAAAAAATAATTTTTTAAAAAAACGGCTAAATACTTGACAAAGTAATATATTTTATGGTATAATATAAAAGGCTAAAGTTTGATTTTTAGTTTTTTAATGATTATTTTGTAAATATAAACCCTTTTGGAGGATTAAATAATGGCATCAGGTAAAATTTCTAAAAACGCCAGACGTTCAGGTTTGATGGGTGGTAACGAAGCTGCCCTTGTTATAGAAAATGACGCTACAAGAGGAAAAGTTTTTGTAGCTGTAAGAAACGCATTAAAGGAAGCAGGTATTGCTTTTGAAAATTTGTCTTCAAGTCACCCTGTGGCAATATCAAAAGGCAAGTTTACGGAGGCATGCGATGTCGTTAAGTCTACCCTTGGCGATAAGTATGCCGTGGAAAAAGAAGATGCGGGATGTCTGACACTAATTGAAAACGCACCAAAGAACCCTGCTAAGATGGTTATTAAAGAATCACCATTTGAATGGTTCTCATAGTATATTAAGATAATTGGGATTAGAGTATGTAAGCAGACACTTTCGCAAGTGTCTGCTTTTTTTATTTACATTCCCCTGCTCTACGGGGTGCCTCCCAAAGCTGTGCTTTAGGGGGATAGAATTTATTTGGCATTGACAGAAATAAGTTTCTGTTAATAAATATAATATAGGAGATTATCAGAAAGATGATTTATTGGTCCCCTTCTGAATGCATGGACCCGGAAGCTCGTTTGGGATATCAAAGCGAACTTTTGAGAAAGCAAGTAAAATATGCTTACGAAAACGTGCCTATGTATAAGAAAAAATTTGACGAGAAAGGCCTAAAGCCTGAAGATATCAAGGGTCTTGAGGACTTAAAACACGTTCCTTTTACCGTAAAGGACGATTTTAGAGAAAACTATCCCTTTGGTATTTTTGCGGTGCCTATGGATAGAATAGTCAGATTCCATGCTTCAAGCGGAACTACGGGAAAACCTGTTGTTGTGGGTTATACTGAAAACGATCTTGAAATGTGGGCTGAATGTATGGCAAGAACTCTTGCCGCCGGTGGTGTCACAAAAGATGATATAGTCCAAGTGACATACGGTTACGGTTTGTTTACGGGTGGTTTTGGTGCCCATGGCGGAAGCCAAAAAATAGGATCCGCCACAATTCCTATGTCCAGCGGAAACACTAAAAAGCAAGTTATGATTATGCAAGACTTTGGAGCAACCGCATTATGTTGCACTCCTTCATATTGTCTTCAAATTATTGAAACTGCCGCCTCAATGGGAATAGACCCTAAAACTCTTCCCGTAAAGAAGTGTTTCCTTGGTGCAGAACCTTGGACTGAAGCTATGAGAAAAGAAATTGAGTCTCGTTTTGATGTAAAGGCATATAATATTTTTGGTTTAACGGAAGTTTTAGGACCCGGTGTATCTTTTGATTGTAAATATCAAAACGGTATGCATATTAATGAAGATTTCTTCTATCCGGAAATTATAGATCCCAATACACTTGAACCCTTGCCCGACGGAGAGATTGGTGAACTTGTGTTTACTGCTCTTACGAAAGAAGGTGTTCCTGTTTTAAGATACAGAACCAAGGATATTACAAGTATTATCAAAGAGCCTTGCCCTTGCGGAAGAACAGGCAGAAGAATGGATAGAATTTTAGGCAGATCTGATGATATGCTTATTATTCGAGGAGTTAATGTATTCCCCAACCAAATAGAAGAAATACTGATTAATATTGAGGGTGTGGAACCAACATATCAAATTATTATTGACAGAGAAAATTCTGTAAGCGATAATTTTGAAATAATGGTTGAGGTCAGTGAAAATGTATTGACCGATGAAATTAAAGCTATGGAAAATCTTAAAAACAGAATTTTATCTGAAATACATTCGGTTATCGGTTTACATCCGAAAATCAGACTTGTTGAACCCTTTACTATTGAAAGGAGTGCGGGAAAAGCAAGACGTGTTATAGATAAACGTGAATTGTATACAAGGTAGGTGTAATATGAGTGAAGGAAAACTAACAGTTGAGCAATTGACTGTATTTGTGGAAAATCGTCCCGGACGAAGTTCCGTTATAACAAATATTTTAGCGGAAAATAATATAAATTTGGTTTCCTTTAATATAGCTGATACATCCGAGTTTGGTCTTATCAGATTTATTACCGATGATCCGGAAAGAGCCAAGGTAGTTTTAAAGGAAAATAAAATTGCTACAAGAAGCACCGAAATTTTGGTAGTTGAACTTGCACATAAAGTGGGAGGATTGGCCAAGGTTTTGAATATTTTTAAGGAAAACAATATAAATATAGCTTATTTATACGCTTTTGTGGGCAACAAGCCGGATAAAGCTGTGGTAGGAATAAAAGTGGAAAATACAGCTGAAAGTATTGAAAAACTTAAAGCTTCCGAGCTGACCCTCCTGTCATTAAAGGATTTATTGTAAATTTTACATATCACAATTCACAGTTACTTGTGATTTGTGATATGAAAATAGCTCCGCAATAATCCAATGTGAATATTATATTCAAGACACCGACGATCTAATCTGTTTCGTCGGTTTTTTTGTCGGAATTTTTGCTTAGTTTAAAATTTATTATATTTTTCTTTTCTTTTTGTTGATTTTTTATGTTAAAATATGGTATTATATAATTGGTGGATTTTGATAAGAAAGCTATTTTCAAGATATTTTATCAACAAAAGGGAGATGTTAAGATATGGCTACAATTGAATATGTTATAATGTTATATAAATACAGAAATATGTTAATAAATGCTATGCAGAATATGAATGTGCTTGATGCACAGAAACTGAACAGAACATTGTCTTTTAATGATAACAAGTTAGCCAAACTATTAGAAAAGGACGGTTTGGTTTTAAGTTTTGATTTTCTAAAGAAAGAGTATGATCCCGGTATGGCCTGTGATGTCATAAATATTGACGAATTTAACCCGGGAGATGAACTTGTAATCACTCAAGTTTTAGAGCCTGTCCTTCTAAAGGAGGGAAAGGTTATCCACAGAGGAAAAATCATGGTGGAAAAAAAGGTTGAAAAGCAATAGGATTAATTGATACAACAAAAAAATAGAAAAATTATGAATAATAAAGAATTGCCAAAAGATGAGGATTATCCTCCATATAAAGATCTAAAAGATATAGATTGGAATGAAATTAACAGATTATCTTTAAAAATGTATAAAGAATTTTCTAAAACTCAAGGTTATTGTGATGAAGAAAGTCCCCTTGAAGGTTATTATAGCAATAATTATTTTAATATGAAAATCAAAAAAATAATGCTATGCCCCGTTAATTATAAGTCTCTTATATATTTTTGGGATATTTTGGATGATTTTACAGAATTGCATAAATGTTTTATTCACATGCAAAGGCTTTATCATTTTACAGACGGGGCTTATCCGGATAATAATAAAGATATATACCAAGTCTTGTATTATAAGTTATATGAATCTACTCTAAAAGGTGAGAATGAACTTATTTTTAAAGGTAAAATATATAAAATGGAATTAGATTCTTATAAAGATGATACTCATGAATTTATAAAACTTTCAAGTTTGGGGGATGTTGAATATCATAACAGTAGATCCGCTCTGCCAATTTATTATAAAGTTGATAAAGACAAAGTCAGAGATTTTTTCATAATATTGAAATCGGTTTTTGGCAAAAGATTTATAAATAATTTTTCTGAAAATAAATATGCGTGGAGAATAAAATTAACAAATGGGGATGGAAGAGTTTATGAATATAAAAGCGTTGATCCTCTTTATTGTTCTTTGGATTCGGTCACTGATTTATTAAAGAAAACCTTAAATAATAATGAACTTATAGGTTTTGACGGTTTTGTTTGTGATAAACTCAATGAAATTACATTAAATATGATAATAAATAACAAAAAAGAGAGAGTAGTTTTTGATATAAATAACAGAGAAGTAAAATACAATAATAAAACAATTCATTTATCCGGTATGAATTTTGAAGATTTAATGTTTATTGATTATAATAGAGTTTTATGGGACAAAGATTATTTTATTGATAATAATTATAAGAGATTTTTATTAACCTTCGATTTTGAAAATAGTGGCAAATTGAGTTTTAGTGAAATAAACTTATCAAAAAAATATGTGTATGAATTATCATCTACAATGCGTCTTAATATAGTGCTTTTTGATTTGCATCCGATGATATATGGATTGGATAAACTTTTAAAAGAATTAAATATACCCACAAATTTATTTGGAGATTATTTACTTCTAAAAGAAAAAGAACCTGTAATTATGCAACATTATGAAGAAGAAAGTCAAAGAGAGAGAAAGTAAGGAGGAAAGTTATGAAATATGTAGGTATTGATTTGGGAACGTCCAACAGTGTTTTGGCAACCTATGACGGAAATGAAACCAAAATATGGGGGGAAGCGGGTTCATCTCAAATAACTCCCAGTGCTATTTATATGGTAAAAAGAGGAAACACTTTTGCCACATATTACGGCAGGAGTGCATATAATTATTCATTTATAGACTCAGCCAATTCAGCTACACTTTTCAAAAGGTTTTTGGGAACCGGTGAAAAAATGCATTTTAAAGATGCTAATGTGGACAAAACTCCCATTGAATGTTCGAGTGAGATATTAAAATTCCTTCTTTCATTTTTACCTGAGGACTACAAAAAAGAGGGTATGGGTGTGGTTATAACAGTTCCCGCAGCTTTTAATCAAATGAAGAAAAATGCTACCCTTGAAGCCGCAAAACAAGCCGGGATTGAAAATCCTGTCCTATTGCAAGAGCCTGTGGCTGCCATTATGTCTGTTATGAAAAACACAGATCAGAAGGGTAATTTTGTGGTTTACGATTTAGGTGGAGGAACTTTTGATGTGTCTGTTGCCGCCAATATTAACGGAACTGTAAATCTTCTTGCCAACGGTGGTATAGAAATGTGTGGTGGAAGAGACATAGACAGAATGATTTGGTCTGAGTATTTGGTTCCTTATCTTAAAAAGAATTTCAAAATACCGGAAAAATTAAAAAGAGATGTTCAGTTCAAATCAGACGAAAAGTATAAAAAACTTTATTCCGTGGTCCTAAAAGAAATTGAAAAAGCAAAAGCTGAATTGGATGGGTGTGAAAAAACCGATATTCAAATTCCCGAAAGTGCCATATCAATTAAAGACGAAAAGGGAAAAGATATTTTTATCGATTGTCCTTTAAGCAGAAAGGATATAGACGGACTTATAACAGATCTTATTGAAGCTACTGTGGGAAAGACCAAAGATATAATAGAAAGAGCCGGTTTTTCTTGTGAAAATATAGATAACATTGTTTTTATCGGTGGACCAACCAACTATAAACCATTGCGAGATAAGGTTTCAGAAGAGCTTGGTATTAAAGAAAGTGAAGGTCTTAATCCTATGACCTGTGTTGCCGAAGGTGCTTCCGTTTTTGCCGAAAGTATTGACTGGGAAAGCGATGAAAAAAATTCAAAGGACTCAAAGAGTGTTAAACAAACTTCCATAGGTTTAAAATTCAAATACGAAGCTCGAACAAGCCAGTCAAAGGCAAGGGTTATGTGTTTGGTTGAAAATGAAATAAAGGGCTCACAAATAGAGCTTAATTCAAAAGAAACCGGATGGACCTCAGGTAAACTCGGATTAAAGGACAAGTTATTAATTATGGTGCCTCTTGACAGGCAGGGAGAAAATGTTTTCAGTGTGATTGTGACAGACGACAAAGGTGCCATTATGGATATAGGAGAAGCCGATACCATAACCATTACAAGAACTTACGGAACCATAGGCTCTGTTGTTGCGTCTCATTCAATAGGAATAGCTGTAAAGGAAAAGCTCGGTGGTGGTGAAGAGTTGGAATATATGGTTATGGCAGGGGATAAGCTGCCTGCTCAAGGTGACCTTGAGTTTAGAAGTGATGCAAGAGTGGTTTCCGGTTCAGCGGATTATATTGATTTCCAAATATGGGAAGGAGAGAACAAAAAGAGCGTTAGGGATAATTTCCCCGTAGGGGTTTTGAAAATATCCGGATTGGAGTTTGGCGAAAGTTATATTCCAAAGGGTGCGGAACTATTTTGTCATTATAAAATAGGTGTTGGTGGAGATATTTCTCTTCAAGTTTCAATCCCTGATATCGAGCAGACTTTTAAAAAGGATAACTTCTATTGTGCTCAAAACATTGATACAACCGATATTGAAGCTGTGAAAAATCAAGCTATAGGTCTTATGCACAAAGCAAACAGATATTCCCAAAATATTATGGATGTGAGATTGATTGATGTCAGATCCATAGGTAATCATATTTTAGATATAATAGAAGAAAACCCGGGTAGTGAGGATGTTTTAAAGTGTTATGACCTTATTAAAAATATGCAAAAAATATTGTATAATGTTAAACAGGACAACCTATCTAAAGTTCGAGAAATGACTCTTGGAATTAATACAAGAGGTTTTAATTCCAAATACAGACAATATGCAGACGAGGATACCATTGAAAGGTTTGAAAGTTTAACCAAATTGGCAGATAATTCTATTAAATTGGGAACAAATGATTTTGACAGTATAATGCAAGAACTTTATTTAATAAATGGTAGCATTTACTTTTATCAGGATGAATTTTTGAAAGAGGAATTTTTAGATCACAAGACGGCTTCTTCATCTGATTATATCAACAAAACAGCTTTCAGAAAACTTCTGTCTGAAGGTAATAATGCACTTTCCAATAATGATATGACCGGGTTAAGGGAAATTATTTTTTCATTAAGACGACTAAGAATAAGAAATGTGGAAGATGAAGACGACGAAACCGGTGGCGGAATAACCATAACCAAAGGCTAAATTTGCTTCGCAAATTTAAAAAGCAGAAAGCAGAAAGCAAAAAGCAAAAAAGTTAAATTTGCGTTGCAAATTTAACTCAATGAACCCCCTTTAGCCCATTCCCAAAAAGTTTCGTTTTTCTATCAATGAACCCCCTTTAGGGGGGGCTACGAGGAGCGAAGCGACCGTGGGGGGGCGTCAATTGTGTATTGTGCATTGTGCATTTATTTATACTATAGCCACCCTTAAAATTTAGAGCCCACCAACCTAAGTGGTGCGAAGCACCACAATTTTGTGATTTGTGATTTGATTTAAAATAAAGGTGTTAAAATGGAAATATTGGAGACAGGCACAATCTTAAAAGGTATGTGTAAAATTCAAAACATTATAAGTGACAATGAATTTTGGCAATTATATGTCACTAATTTAGGGACTTATGCTGTTATTGCCGATAAAGCATTAATAGAAAATCAAATTAAATTTATATATGATAAGGAATTTATTGCTTCCGGAAAGTCTTTGAAAGATATTTTTTATTATGATGAAAGTTTTGATAAATATATATATATTTCAAAGAGAGGGAAATTGGCTTCTTCAATAAAGGATGGTCCTTTTCCCAATAATATAAACCAAGTCAGAACTTTTTTTAAAGCATATAAGAATTTTGCAAACGATGATTATGATTATTATCTTGATGACGGTTTGTATATTGAGGAGTTTGAAACTATTTTATTTGTTTTTGAATCTAATCCATCTAAGAAGGGCTTTTCTATTGATGAAAATGTTATAGGAAGATGGATTGCCGGAGGAATAAAAGTTAATGTATGTTCGGTTGAAACTATAGAAGAAATTGTTAAATGGTTGCCAAAAGGAGAAATATCAAAACTTATAAATGAAGTTGGTTTTAGTACAGATATGTTGTTTGTGGGAGATTATGACGACGACAATGAAGAAGATGTTCTTGACAGAAAAATAGGAGGTGAGGAAGAACATAAAGAAAGAAAACCTATGCCTAAGGAGCCTTTCAATCTCATAGGTAGGCCCGATCTTACAAAATTCTTTAATGAAAATATAATAAATATACTTAAAAATGAAGAAGAATATAAGAGAGTAGGCATCAATTTCCCCGGTGGTGTGATATTATACGGAGCTCCCGGTTGCGGAAAGACCTATGCTGTAGAGAGATTGACTGAATATATAGGTTGGCCTGTTTTCAGTATAAATTCTTCTTCCATTGGAAGTAAATATATTCATGAAACAGCCAAATTAATCGGTGATACTTTTAACAAGGCTATTAAGAACGCTCCTTCAATAGTGGTTATTGATGAACTTGAGGCTTTTACAAGTAAAAGAGTGGCTGATTCCGTTCACGATCATCACATAGAAGAAGTGGACGAATTTTTGAGAATGGTGCCAAAAGCTATAGAGAATCATGTTTTGGTTTTGGCTATGACCAATATGTTAGAAGCTGTTGATGAAGCCCTAACAAGAAGGGGAAGGTTTGATTACCTTATTGAGGTTCCCCCCGCAAGCATAGAGGAAATTGAGAGTTTACTTTTGAGTAAATTTGAAGATTTACCCATTGACGAAAATGTCAGTGCTTATGATATAGCCAAATATTTACAGGGCAGACCTCTTTCCGATGTTACATTTGTGTTAAGAGAAGCGGGAAAGTTTTCTGTTATGGAAAAGAAAGAAAAAATGGACAACGATTGTTTTACTAAGGCTCTTGATATGTTGCCAAAAAGCTCAAAACCCAGAACCATGGGGTTTAAATAAAGCACAATTCTAATTTGCAAGTATGCTAATTTGAAAAAGCAGAAAGCAGAAAATAATGAAAAATGCAAAATGAAAAATGCAAAATGAAAAATGCAAAATTTAATGAAAAATGAATAATATACCCCCCTATAATCCCCCCTTAAAGGGGGGAATTGGTGACGTCTAAATTTTATAGAGCGACTGTAAAATTTAGAGCCCGCCAACCTTAGTGGTGCGAAGCACCACAATTATTTTGCATTCTGCATTTAATTTTGCATTGTGCATTGCGCATTGTGCATTAAATTCCATCCCCCCGTCTTTATTATAATCAAAAATAGAAAATCAAAAATCAAAAAAAATATGTGCTAACTTTTAGGAGCAACTGAAAA
>JAFSVJ010000103.1 GCA_017445025.1 Abditibacteriota bacterium
AGATCCAGTATAACCTCAACTCCTGCCAGATTAACTCCCATTTGTTGGGTATACTCTTGAATCCTCTTTAATCTCTTTATGTCATTTTGAGAATACATTCTGTTTTTACTGCCCACTCTGACAGGAACAACAAGGCCTATTCGCTCATAAGTTCTCAGAGTCTGAGGATGCATCTCACACAACTTCGCAGCAACCCCTATTAAATACAAAGGCTCATCAGAGCTTGGCATAATCTCACCTCAAAATTATCCGCTTTTTATGTCTTTCAATTCTTTCAGCAACTCCTTTTCTTTATCAGATACCTTACTTGGTATTTGAATATTAAGAGTCACATACAAGTCACCATAACTATCCTTATTAAATACAGGCATTCCCTTACCCGGGATCCTCATCTTACTGCCGGACTTGGTCATAGGCGGAACTTTCATGGAAATATTCTTTCCCGCAATGGTTTTAAACTTAACTTCACCGCCTAAAATCGCCGTTGGATAATCTATATCAACTTCCACATTTAAATTGTCCCCTTCTCTCTTAAACTTTGAAGCATCAATTATATGGACCGTTAAATACAAATCTCCCGGCTCCTTTTGACCTTGGGCACCCAAACCTTTCAGCTTCATTTTATAGCCGTCGGGTATACCACGAGGAATGGTCACGGTAATATTTTTATTATCCACCGACAAAACTTGGTCACTACCGAAATACACGGTTTCAACAGGTATATCTATCTGATATTCGTAATCTCTGCCTTTACCGTTGTTAAATGGGTTAAAACCTCCCCCACCAAAAGGATTTCCGCCTCCAAAGGGGTTTCCGCCCCTAAAAGGACTGCCCTGTTTTTCCTCTCCCATGCCTCCAAAGAGAAGGTCAAAGAAGCTGGAAAAACCACTGCCGCCACCTCCAAAGAACTCAAATCCTTCACCGAAGGGGTTTTGTCCCATACCTTGGGAAATGTTTTCCCAATCGGCACCATACTTGTCGTATTTCTCTCTTTTCTCAGGGTCAACCAAAACCGTATAAGCTTCGTTAATGTCCTTATATCTCTCTTCGGCTGACTTATCGTTGGGATTCACATCGGGATGGTATTTTCTGGCAAGCTTTCTGTAAGCGGTTTTTATCTCTTTTGTGGTAGCGTTTTTGTCCACACCAAGAGTAGCATAGTAGTCCTTAAACTGAACCATATCATTCCCCTCCCGTTATTTATTTTTTCGAAAATTAAAATCAGTTGGAAATTTCAATTTTCTTTTGGGTAAGAGCTTCAGCCTTTGGAACAATTATCTCAAGGACACCGTTTTTATAGGTTGCCTTAATATTATCCGCATCAATAGGAACCCCTATCTTAAAGGTTCTCGTAAAAGCACCATAGGTTCTTTCTATCTTATGATACTTTACATCTTCACCGGTGTCTTCCCATTTCTTCTCGCCGGATATACTTAATGTATCACCGGTAACATCTATCTTAATGTCTTCTTTGTTTACTCCGGCAAGCTCTGCCTTAACCAATATGGCTTTCTCGGACTCACCCACATCTATTTTCGGAGCCCAAACATTACTTGCCTCACCGTTTTGTGCAAGGCCATCTTCAATAGCCTTAAAAGTATCTTTCAAGAGAATAAAATCTTGAAAGGGATCGTATCTCTTAATCATAATAGGTCCTCCTAAACTTCAATTTTATATCTAACATATTACTGAAATTAAAATGAACCGATTATTGAGGTGAGTGGGGACATATTTAAAAACCGAAATTTATGAAATAAATTTCTAAGAATTTATTGTGCATTGTGCATTTAAAAAGCCCCACTCGTCTTTTAAATTAGTTCTCTTTAAATTCGGCGTCAACAACATTCTCTTGAACAGGAATGTGAATATCACTCTTGTGATCTGCACCCTTTTCTTGGTTAGCTTTTTGCTGGTAAAGCAAGGTTGCAAGTTCGTAGCTGGACTTTTCAAGAGCTTCTGTCTTAGCTTTAATAGTCTCAATAGATTTACCATCTTCAACAGCTTTTTTCAAATCTTTAATCTTGTCTTTAACAACAGCAACAGTGTTAGCAGGAGCAGATGCACCAAGTTCTGTAATAGTCTTTTCTGTGTTGTAAATGGTTTGTTCGGCAATGTTCTTGGTTTCAACCATTTCTTTCTCTCTCTTGGCTTCTTCGGCGTGCTTTTCAGCCTCTGCCATCATCTTGTTAATCTCTTCTGTTGACAATCTGGTTGTTCCGGTAATTGTAATGGATTGAGATTGACCTGTTCCAAGGTCCTTAGCGGAAACACTAACAATACCGTTGGCGTCAATATCAAAGGTTACTTCAATTTGAGGAACTCCACGAGGAGCTGCGGGAATACCGGAAAGATGGAAGTTTCCTAATGAGTGGTTGTATTTACTCATTTCACTTTCACCTTGAAGAACATTGATCTGAACTTCGGTCTGTCCGTCAGCAGCGGTTGTATATGTCTTGGACTTTCTGGTAGGAATAAGAGTGTTTCTCTCAATAAGCTTATCTGTAATTCCACCTAAGGTTTCAACACCAAGAGTCAACGGAGTTACGTCAAGCAATACAACGTCTGTAACTTCTCCACCAAGAACACCGGCTTGGATAGCTGCACCAACTGCAACTACTTCGTCAGGGTTAACACCCTTGTTAGGTTCTTTTCCACCGGTTAATTTCTTAACAAGTTCTTGAACTTGAGGCATTCTTGTGGATCCACCAACAAGGATTATTTCGTTAATCTCATTAACATTAAGCTTGGAGTCTGCAAGAGCCTTTTCAAATGGGCCTTTACATCTTTCAAGCAAGCTTGCGGTTATTTCCTCAAACTTTGCACGAGTAATGTTCATGTCAAGGTGTTTAGGACCGGAAGCGTCAGCTGTAATATAAGGCAAGTTAATTGTGGTAGTCATAAGAGTTGAAAGCTCAATCTTTGCCTTTTCTGCAGCTTCTTTAACTCTTTGAAGAGCTTGCTTATCAGCTTTAAGGTCAACTCCGTTGCTCTTTAAGAATTCTGCACAAATGTAATCCAAAAGTGCGTTATCCCAGTCGTCACCACCTAAGCGGACATCACCGTTGGTTGCTAAAACTTCAAATACACCGTCACCTACTTCAAGGATGGAAACATCGAAGGTTCCACCACCAAGGTCCCATATAAGAATTGTTTCGTTGTTTTTCTTTTCAAGACCATAAGCCAAAGCGGCAGCAGTAGGCTCGTTGATAATTCTCAAAACTTCAAGGTTTGCAATCTTACCTGCGTTTTGAGTTGCTGTTCTTTCAGCATCGTTAAAGTATGCGGGAACTGTAATAACAGCCTTTGTAACCTCTTCACCAAGGTAGGCTTCCGCATCATCTTTCAACTTCATCAAAATCATAGCGGAAATTTCTTCAGGAGTGTAGGCCTTTCCTTCTATCACTGCCTTGAAATCTTTTCCCATTTCTCTCTTGATTGAAGAAATAGTGTTATCCGGGTTGAGAACAGCCTGTCTTTTGGCTGTTATACCAACCATTCTTTCGTTACCCTTAAAAGCAACAACGGAAGGAGTGGTTCTTGCACCTTCAGAGTTGCTGATAACAACAGGTTCTCCACCTTCCATAACGGCAACTACAGAGTTTGTAGTTCCCAAGTCTATACCGACTGTCTTTGCCATAACTTTTTCCTCCAAATATAATTTCTTTGTTAAAAATAAAAAATAGTATAGCAATGTGTCTTTCGACATTTTGGTGTCCGGAATACTAATGTTCTTTATAAATTAAAATTATTTTTTATTAATAATTTTACCATTTTCTATCGGCACCATATATATTATACCACTTTTTTAAAGGTTTGTCAAGTGATTTAATGCGTTTTTTGTAAAATTATTTGATATTTTTTTGTATAAATAACTTTAGTGCGGTTGTATCAATTCATTTGACTTCCAATAATATATACCGACTTGGTTTAAATAAAGTTCCAATAAAGTTCAAAAAAAATAAAATTTTTTTTTAAACATTAAGCGAGGGTTTTATATTTCTTAATTTGTTATATAATTGAACTACCGATTTAGGAGAAAAACAATGAAGAAGATTATAACTATAGTCCTTGCTTTGTTGATTATATCATCACTGGCAATGGCTCAAGACTTAAATAATAAACAACAAAGACAACAAAGAGGTCAGAGAGGCCCGAGAATGGAACGACCTCAAGGACCACAAAGAAACTCTTTTTATATGAACAGAATGATATTTGGCATTCCGGAAGCTGACTACATATCTCTCGGTCTTTCTGAAGAACAGAAGGCAAAAGCCACTGAGCTTCAAATCTCATTTAATCAAAAATATATGAGAATGCCGGGAACTACAAAACCGGGAGAACAATTTAAACCTAAAACAAGAGAAGAAACAGAAAAAGAACGAATAGAAAGAAACAAGGCTCAAAAACAACTGAACGCCGATTTTAAAGCTCTTTTAACAGAAGAACAAAAGGCTGCTTATGATAAAGCATATGAAATCAACTTAGCTAAGGAAAAAGCCAACCTCACAAAAAATATAGAGACATTAGATCCTACCCTAAAATTCACTGAAGAACAAAAACTAAAAATTAATGCCTTAATTAATACATACGACGGTGACGGATGGGCATACGAAACTGAATTCCAAAAGATATTAACAGAAGAACAAAAAACCGCTTTGCAAAGCTTAAGAATGCAAAATATGAGAGGTTTTGGAGGACCTAATTGGAACGGCGAAAACAGACCTAATGGTCCGAAAGGCCGAGGACAAGGTGGTCCAAACAAAAACGGAAGAAACAGAGGACCGAGAAACAACGGTGAAAAACGTGGCAATTGGGGTGCACCTCCTGAAGGTTTCGGTCCCGGCGGTCCCGGATTTAACCCCAACGGAATGCCCCCGGAAGATTTTGACCCCAACGCTCCAATATCCCAAGACGACCCGGGATTCGGTCCCGGCGGCACTTATGATGAATAAGTCTATGTCTTTTTAGACATACCACTATAAAACCCCAAAGCCAATTGGCTTTGGGGGACAGATATATCATTTTAGGAGTAAACCATGAAGAAAATATTACTTATAATCTCAATTATAGTGATTATTTCTATATTTGCTACTACTATCATTCTCTCTCAAAAAAATAATCAAAAAAACGATATGCCTATTCCTGTTATGCCGATTATGCAAAACGGAACAGGAATGCCACCGGATATTCCTAATCAACAACCAATAAATCCAAACGGACCAATTATCATGACTCGCAGTTGGTTTATTTTAGTCCCTTACCAATCATTCGGATTTCGAACAAATGAAGCATATAAAGCTCTCAATCTCTCAAAAGAACAAAGAAAACAGGTCAGAGATATTCTACTTGCTTTTCAAGATCAAAATAACCTACCAACCGGACCTGTCGATAATAAAGAGCTTCAAACTCAATTTAAACAAAGAAAACTAAAAAAATATAATGATTTTAAATCTATTTTGACAGAAAAACAAAAAGACCTTTATGAAAAAGAAATTGAAGAACAAAAAAAAGAAATATCAAAGCAGATAATAGATTTAGACCCAATTCTTCATTTCACAGAAGAACAAAAATTAAAATTTAAATCACTAATCAATAATTATGATAGTGATATATATGAATTCAACAGACAATTAAAACAATTGTTAACAATCGATCAAAGAAGGGCATGTTATCAATACGAACAAGAAAAAAGAATATCAGGCCCTATAATATTTATGGATTCATATATGATAAACCAAGATATTCCTAAAAATGAAAGATTGGTTTTTGGAATACCCCTATCTTCATATAAAGAGCTTAATCTTTCATACAAGCAAGAAACAGATATAAAAATACTTCGTCAAAACTATGTTAACCGGTATATGACGCCAAAATCTATAAATGCAACAGACCCTAATGATGCAATGAAACAAATGACAAAAATCAAAGAAGAGGAAGATAAAGCAGCAGACCAATTGTATTTAGATTTTTACTCAAGACTTACAGATAAACAAAAAGACGCTTACGAAAAAGCATATAAGGCTCAAATGGATAAAGATAAAGAAAAATACAAGAACCTTTTTGACGAATTTGAACTTGACTTAAACTTATCTGAAAATCAAAAGGCCAAAATTAATTCTTTAATTGAAGCTTTTGATGGTGACGATTATCTGTTTCATCGAGAATCTTATAACACATTAACCGACACACAAAAAGAAAAGTTCAAAAAACTTATGGTTCTTGGTTTAATGGATGAAATTTATTATGGTAGAATTTTACAAAATTATGAAATTAGAATTTGGGGCGGAACACCAAGTGAATCTAAATATCCCGGAAGAATTAAAGGTGCAGAAATCATAGAGGGCAAACTACCTCCAAGTGTGGGTGTCATGGGGTAATAAATATAAAGCGAAGGTTTTGCCTGAATTGTTATAATATTATAGAAAGAATAATTTTAGGAGAAGAAAATGAAAAAAATATTATATTTAATACTTATAATAATATTATGTTGTAGCCTTTGCTACGGTCAAAACAATAATAAGAAACCTGCCGGTCCAAAACCGGGATACAACACACAAATGAAGCCCGGAGGACCTCAAGGCAACAGAGGATTTGGCTACTATTTTGGCATCAGTAAAGAAGATTATGATAAACTTAACTTATCACAAGCTCAAAAAAATAAAGTAGAAACCATTAAAAAGAAGTATGCTCCACAACCACCTAAGCCGGGACAAAAACCTGACTTTAACAAAATGAAAGCCAATCGTGAAGCAGAGCAAAAAGAATTTAGAGCCTTATTAACGGATTCGCAAAAAAAACAATATAACATAGCTTTGGCAATCCAAAAAGAAAAACAAAAGAAAGTGGTATCACAACTTTATACAAGGCTTGCCAAAGACTTGAAATTTACAGCGGATCAAAACAAAAAGCTAAATTCTATGCTTAACAATTATTATGGCAACCCTATTGAATTTAACAAAAAGTTTGAAAGTCTTTTGACTAAATCTCAAAAGGCTGAATATGATAAGAAAAAACAAAATCTCATGAAACCAAGGAAAGGACCGGGCAATAAAGGTCCCGGAAACCCAAAGAACAAAAAGAAAAAATAAAAAAAGGAAAAAAAAGGCCTCCCGTTTTGGGAGGTTCTTTTTTTAGTTTATATTATCTAAAATTATATTTGCCAGTTCTGTTTTTGGTATTCTGTCCGTCTCAATTTTTCTTCCATCTTCAAAAATAAGGGTAGCCTTGTTGCTGTCTTCACCAAAGACCTTTCCCCCGGATACATCATTGGCAACTATCATATCAAGTTTTTTCTCATGCAATTTTACTTTAGCATATTCTTCCAAGTTATCCGTTTCAGCCGCAAAACCCACCAGTTTAGGCTTATGATACATTTTAGATATTTCTTTAAGAATATCTACATCTTTTATGAGCTCAAGACTCCATCGGTCTTTTTTCTTGATTTTAGAATCGCAAACATCTTTAGCTTTAAAATCACAAGGAGCCGCAGCAGAGATATAACAATATATATTATTTTTCTCTATTATATCTTTAACTGTCCTAAGCATATCCTCATTGGTTTTCACTCTGTATAAATGAATATCTTCACTGCAATCTATGAAAGTGTTTCCTGCCACAAGAAACACCTTTGCCCCACGCTTTAAAGCAGCTTCCGCTATGGCATAGCCCATTTTTCCGCTGGAATGATTGGAAATATATCTCACAGGGTCTATGGGGGCTATGGTAGACCCGGCAGAAACTATAATCTGTTTGCCTAACAGATCTAAAGAGGATTCATTTGGACGGCCCCCCCACGGTCGCTTCGCTCCTCGTAGCCCCCCTAAAGGGGGTTCATTGATAAGAGATTCAAAATTTTGCAAATATTCGATTATTCTGTCAACGGATGCCAGTTTGCCTTTACCCACATCTCCGCAAGCCAATCTACCCTCATCACTGTCAATAAAATTAAAACCTTTTGATAATAAATATTTAATATTATCTTCTGTAATAGGGTTTTCCAACATATTGGTATTCATTGCGGGAGCAATAACAACAGGAGCTTTGGTGGCTAAAATAGTGGTGGTCAAAAGGTCATCCGCTATGCCATGAGCTATTTTGGCAATTATATTGGCTGTAGCGGGAGCTACCAAAACCAAATCAGCCTTTTTTGCCAAAGCAATATGCTCTATCTTATATTCATGGTCTTCCCACATATCATAAACATTATGATTGGTAAGTGAGCTGAAAGTCAAAGGGGAAACAAACCTTTTGGCATTTTCTGTCATAAGCACATAAACATTAGCTTCAAGTTTAACAAGTCTTGAAGCTATATCACATGCCTTGTATGCGGCAATAGATCCTGTCACACCTAATATTATATTTTTATCTGTTAAATTCATTGTTATTGATTTTGATAAATTAGATTTAATAAAGAAAAATTCCAAATCCCTCAAAAATCTCTAATTTTATCGCTTAACGAAATAACTCTTGACTTATCTCCTTGACGCTCAATCGTCTTGAAACAAAATAGCTTCGGACTTTGTCCTCGCTCTTTTGTCCCAATACTCATTCACTACAGTCGATAGACGTCAATTCCTTATTTCTCGCGAAAAATTGATCTATTTGGTGATTTGAACTGTTTGCTATAGCAAACTTAATTTTTCTTTAATATGCTCAATTTTATATTCATGGTCTTCCCACATATCATAAACATTATGATTGGTAAGTGAGCTGAAAGTCAAAGGGGAAACAAACCTTTTGGCATTTTCCGTCATGAGCACATGAACATTTGCTCCAAGTTTTATAAGTCTTGAAGCTATATCACATGCCTTATAGGCGGCAATGGAGCCTGTCACACCTAATATTATATTTTTATCTTTTAAAATCATATTTAATTATTAATTTCCAAGGTTTTGGCAGTTAAAATACCTTTAACTATTTCTGCTGTCTTTTCGGACTCTTCATTTACTATTAAATAATCATAGTATTTTATATGTTCAAGCTCTGTTTTGGCGGTTTTTAATCTCTTCTCTATATCTTCTTCACTGTCCGTGCCTCTGCCCCTTAATCTTTCTTCAAGAAATTCCATAGAAGGAGGAGCAAGGAAAATCAAGACTGTTTCAGGCATTATTTTTTTAACATTGACAGCACCTTGAACTTCTATTTTTAAGAGAGCATTTTTACCTTCATTTATGAGTTTTTCCACATTTTTCCTTGGAGTGCCGTAAAAATTATCAGCATAAGAAGCATATTCCACAAAATAATCTTCTTTAATTCTTTGTTGAAAATCTTCCTTTGTCATAAAGTCATAAGCTACACCATCAATCTCTCCTTCTCTCGGAGGTCTGGTTGTAGCTGTGACAACTTTATTTAAAGAAAAACTACTTTTAAGATATTCAAGGACAGTATCTTTCCCCACTCCGCTGGGACCGGAAAGCACAAAGCAAATACCTTTATTTTTATAATATTTTGAATAATCCATTAGTTCTTATATATAAATTTATTTTAATAATTATTAAAACACCAAATCCCCTAAAAATACCTTCTTTTTTGCTTAACAAAATTTCTATTTTCGTGTTTCCTTGAAACCCTACGAGATGGAACTCGTGGGTTTCAATGGTCCCCTTTATTAAAAGGGGAGATGAGCGGTCCCTTACGTAGTAAAGGGGGGAGAAGTAAGTTCAAAGAGGGTGAATCTAATCTATCTTATCACCATAGTTGTCCAAGAATATAGATTTACCATAATTTTTGCTCTCGGGATAATCTCTTATATTCAAATCAAAACTAAACCTAAACTCGTCTGCCATTTGGAGAGCTTTTATAACAAAACGATATTCTTTATTCTTTTTAAGGTCAATGGGATAGTAATGATCGTCAGGGGACCAAGTACCTACTCTGTCGCTTCTCAAAATCTCTTTTCCGTCAAGCCAAATCACAAAAGGACCGGAAAATCCCACATGAAGCTTTGCTTTATAATTTTCACAGGGAACTATGGTTCTTGTAAAGTAATAACAACTCTCTCCCATGTGGTTTGAAATATCCTTTTCCGTCATGGTAAACTCAGGACACTCAACTTCATAAGGATATTCTTCATCTATCTCACCTTTCAAAAGAGCCTTCTCATCTAAATACTCTTCATTTAAGTCCACATATTGATGAAACATCATAAAGCCTTCACCGTTCACAATAGGGTGACAATTTTGGCTTAAATCCTTACTTCTGTATGGGTTTTCTTTAAACCTTTTCTTATCAAAAACTCCCCAATAAGGACCGTAAACCATAAAGTGATTTGAACCTGCAAAGCCAAAGACTTTTGTGTAAGTTTCCTCTTCTGTTTCTACAGTTGCTGTAATAAGATTTTTCTGCCAAGCAACTTTTGCGTCGTCCTTAATTTTGGAATATACCACAATTCGTGAAGAGCTTCCCGCTTCAACTTCAAATTCAATGGAATCCGTTAAATTTTCACCAAATATAACATCTATATTCTTTTTCTTTTCAGGTTTTAAACGAACAACCCCGGAGATATTTCTTAAACTTGTATTCGTTAAAACCAATTCACATGCGGCTTCTCCGTCAACATAAGCGGGAATATTATCCACAAGTTCATAAGAAACGCTTATTTCCAAAGACTTCTTAGGCTCTCTTGAGTAATATCTAACGGAAGCTAATTCATAAACTTCTTTGGGAATATCAAAAATATCTATCTTAGAATTCTTGTTTATCATATTTTCAATACCCACAAGGGCTGTATCGACGGCAAAATCATGAATTAATTGATTTTTGTGTTTGTGAGTATTGACATCACAGGTCAAGGTCTTTCCGAGTTTTTTAAGCCAATCTTTAGGTAAATTCTTGGCACCTAACATAGTTCCCAAAAGAGCACAAGCAGTTCCCGCAGTGCAGTCTGTATCCCAGGTTAGAGATGTGGCACAAGCAATAGTTTTCTTAAAATCAAATTCTCCGTAAAGAAGTGACAAAAGAGTAAAAGCAAAATTAAGCTTTGCCTTAGAGCAATCTCTGTCACCCCACATTCTTATAAGAGTTAGCCACATTTCCTTTAATGATTCACTATTTGTATAAATATTAAAAGTATCGTAAGCAATTTGTCTTATATCACATTCTTCCGGAATAAGGTTAAGACCTGCATTTATTATTTCTTCAAAATCATCTGAGACGAATGCTTCCGCATTACAAGCAGCCCAAAACATTTCCGCCCACACAGAGTTATCTATATGGTCCTGTTCTCCGTCCATTTTAGCAAATTCGGCGGCAAGCTCAGGGTTTCCGGGACATACCACACCCCAAACTTCCGCTCTAATGGGACAACCTTCACTTTCAAAGAAAAAAGAGTTGTTAAATCTACCGCTTAAAGGAGGATCTATTCCCCTTTGATAGTTGTTCAAAAAATAACCATATTCAGCAAAGGAATACCAACATCTGTCTCGCCAATAATTAGCTATATCTATGGATGTAAAATCACATCCTATTTCTTCCATCATTTCAAGCCATATTATTTGAATATCCAAATCGTCGTTAGGGTATATTATTTTAGGCCAAATCTTATCCGGACTTAATTCTTCAAATATTTTTTGTCCTTCAAAAGGAGCACCTATAACTCCCCCTAAGCTCTTTCCGAGCCAACAACCTTCTATTTTATTTACATATTCATCATAGCTGATTATTGATTTCATTTTGGTCTCCTCTGTGATTTTTAATACATTAATCACAATGCACTTACTATCCTAAATAAAACATATAAAAAAAAACATTTAACTAAACTCGCAAAGCGAGGGAATGCAAAAGGGGAGATGAGTGGTTCCCTTTAACATTTTCCTATTGATAAAAGACATATTTTTTATGTCATATCTCTTATTTTCTATTTTAAAATGTTATCATAGATATTGGGATATTTTAGTAATAAATCCTTTAAAATCTCTCTTATTTTTATTCTTCCGCAATTTGGAAGATTTTCACACTTATTCTCACATACCGGCAAATTATTTCTCTCAGTGAAAGAGATTATTTTCTTCTCTCTCACGTATAATAAGGGTCTTATAAGTGTGATTTTGTCAAAATAATCCCTCTTAGGAGAAAGTTTTTCAATACCTCGTCCCGTAAAGAGATTTAACAAAGCGGTTTCCGCATTATCTTCATAGTTATGACCGATTGCAACTTTGTTAAAACCAATACTGTGAGCACATTCCAAAAGGGTTTTTCTCCTAATATGGGCACACCTTATGCAATTTAGTTTATCCGGCACATCCTGTGGTGAGACTTCATAAAGCTTTATCCCCAATTTATTCAAAAAAAGCTTTATTTCTTCCGAAATATCTTCCATGGGATAAGCCACGAAACAAGCACAAAGGTCAAAAGACAGCTCTTCCCTTAACCCCTCTAAAACCATAAGGCAAGTTAATGAATCCTTACCCCCGGAGAGGCCCATAAGAACCCTATCTCCGGGAGTAACTAAATCATAATCCCAAATACAAGCCTTTGTAAGCTCGTATATATTACCCTTCATTACTCTGAAACGACTTTAACGGGAATTACAATAAGATTGTTGGCTCTGTCTGCATCCACACTGCTTAAAAACTTTCCGTTGGCATAAATACCGCAAACCAAGTTATATATTCCCGTTCTTGAAGGTGTTTCAACTGACATCTCAACAGTAGCCATTCCTCCGGATTTAATTTTCTTCTTGCTTATCCTTGTAAAGCCACCGTTATCCGTCATAACGCCTTTAGAATTATACCAGTTTGCCACCAGTTTTGCGTCACTGCCCCATGCCGTCTCTCCGGCATTTCTGATAATAACTTTTATATCAACTTTGGAATTCTTTACAACTGTTTCCGGGAATTCTGAGATAAGAATAAGTTTTTGGTTAAAGTCTCCTTCCACAAATTCTACGGATTCTTTGTAAATGGGAACATACTCATTTTTAACTTTTTCACTGATTACAACAGCATATTTGTTTTCAATATTTTTGGCATTTTCACCCTTTCCCTTGCTGAATTTAAGGCTTCCTTTAAATTTACCTATCATTCCTATGGGAATATCATCTAAACAACGAATTGCACATCGCTCCTTATCAAAGGACTTTATAATCTCACCGGCTTCGTCAACTTGAGCAAGTGTGGCATATAGCTCTTCACCTTTGTTAATTTGCTTTGCGGATAAATTATTAGCATCTAAAATTATATCATAAGACTTTTCAAGTTCCTGTTTCTTGGTCATATCCACGGAAACAATTTGAAGTCCTTCGTCAAAATCTTCTTCACTTATATTGGTTTTTAACATTAAAGGTTGACTTGTTATAAGCTTTTCGTTATCGCTTCTCTGAGGTTGTATTTCTATTACCACATCTCCCGGTTCAAGAGGCTTGTTCAAATAATTTACAGGCAAAAGAGATGTGTTTAAACTTATACTTTCTCCGGGATTAACTTCTTTTAGAATAGGAATTGGAGCAAAGCCCTGTGAGTAGAAACGATCGTTTTTATACCATCTGTAACCTATTGACATATCAAGAGGCTTCCAAGCAATACTTCCCACATTTTTGATTATGAAATTAAACTGATTAGGCTCTTTTAGACTTAGGTTTTTGGGAGCGGAATAGTTGGTTATGGCATAAGCATATTCTGATACAATTCTGTCTTTTAATACATATTTTTCATCACAAGAGACAGCAAAATCACTAAATTCTTCGTTAATTTTGGCAAAGTCAAAATCTTTTTTATCTGATTTTACATAGAAAGTTCTGTTTGCTTCCTCATCTGAGCTGATAAATCTATACTGATTTGGCACAACAAGCAAGAATTCCTTAACTTGCGTGAGAAATTCATTGGTATTATCGGCTTTTATAATAGGCACAATAGGAATAATTCTGTTTTGTTCCAATTCAAGAGCTCTTAGAGCTTCAAGAATATGTGACAGGTTATTGTTTACAGGCACATTTAGAATATCAAAAGGCTCTAAGTCCAAAATAGCTTTCTTAACTACGTCCACTCTCTTAGGGTCATCAATAAAGCTGGTGCCTTCACCTAATACCAGTTCTTTACATACCAATCTTTGAGATTTGAAAGATAATTTATATATATTCTTGTCTACAGGGATTTTTAAGTTGGATCGGGTTTTTGTGTTCCATTCACCTTTTTTGATAATTCCGTCAACTACAGGAGCGTTGGAGAGATAAGTTCCACACATTATTCTATTTTGGATTTTAGTCACAAATGATGAAGTGTAAGTGGTCATCATCATATCAAACCAAGTGGAAGGGTTGTAAAAGGTGTTTCCATCAGTTAAGTAATAATCCTTTCCCCCCACTCTGACTCTGTAAGAAAAAGATATGGTCTTGTTTTCCGGGATCATATCGGTAATTAAATCCCAAGGGATAGCCAATTCAATAATAAATCCTGTGTCAATATCCGTGGAATTGTTCAAAGTTCCCACCACATTAGCGGTTATTTTATGAGAGAAAATGTTTTCATGAACAAATATTCCTGTATCTGTTCCTTTTTTGAACTCAAAGCCCCCGGCAGCAGATGCTGAAAATGAAAAACAAGAAGAGGTAATAGTTTTTGAATATTTATGATCCAAATCAGCAACTATCTCCAATCCGTCATCATCCCCTATGGGAGCGTTAAATTGAACGCTTTTAGCCATAACATTGGGAGACCCCACTTCACAACCGACATAGAAATATGCATCATCCCAAGTTGAATACAGATAAACATTATCGTTTTCCGCATCATAATTCTTGTCAAGATCGGCACAAAAAGCACCTACTGACAAAACAAACACCAATAATAAAATAATTTTTCTCATAAAAACACCCTATACTAAAAATCAATAATTAAAAATCAAAAATCAAAATTGTGGTGCTTTGCACCGCTAAGTATCATTTTGCTTTACTTACAAACTCCCCTATTTTATCTATCGCTTTTATAATCTTTTTTTTACTTGTTGCATAAGAACAACGAATATATCCTTCTCCACACTCTCCGAAAGCATTCCCTGGAACTGTTGCAACCTTAGCTTCGTATAAAAGCTGTTTACAAAACTCCTCGCTGGTCAAACCAAAATCCTTCACAGAAGGAAAGACATAAAAAGCACCTTGAGGTTTGTGACATTTAAGCCCAATATCATTAAAGCCTTTAACTATAAGATTTCTTCTTTGCCTATACTCTTCAACCATCTCATCACTTAGTGAAATACAATTTCTCAAAGCTTCAAGAGCACAATATTGACCGCTTATAGGAGCACATAACATAGTATACTGATGAATTTTCATCATAGACTTGATTATATCTCCTCTTCCGCAAGCATAACCCACTCTCCAACCGGTCATGGCAAAAGCTTTTGAGAAACCGTTTAGCAAGATTGTTCTGTCAAAGGCACCCTTTATTTGCAGGATACTTTCATGCTCTTTGTCGTAAGTCAGCCTATCATAAATCTCATCGGAAATGATATACAAATCCTTCTCTTCACACAAATCATATATTTTTTGGTTTATTTCTTTATTTAAAACACATCCCGTGGGATTAGAAGGAAAATTTAACAAAATAGCCTTGGTTTTGGAAGTTATGAGCTTTCTCATTTCTTCCAAATCAGGCAAAAAACCGTCTTTTTCATAGCAAGGAAGAACCACACTCACTCCCCCTGCCATTTCAATTGTAGGCTTATAAGACACATAAGATGGTTCCAAAACAATAATCTCATCACCGGGACAGATAAGAGCCCTCATCAAAAGATCCATTGCCTCGCTGACGCCCACGGTGATTAAGATTTCATTATCGGGATTATATTCAACACCTATATGTTTTACTAAATACTTACTTATTTCTTGCCTTAAAGACAAAAGCCCCAAGTTGGAAGTATAAGAGGTCTTTCCCATTTCCATGGAATCTATGGCGGAAGAAATCATAGGCCAAGGAGTGACAAAATCCGGTTCACCCACACCTAAACTTATAACCCCTTCCATAGTGGAAACTATATCAAAAAACTTTCTTATTCCACTCTGTGGCATATTTTGGATAAAAGGATTAATAGGCTTCATTTATGGGGACACCTGCAACCTTTCATCCTTAGGCTCTTCAAAAATCAAGTTTCCATCGCTTTTATAAGTTCTCAAAAGAAAACTTGACTGAACAGACAAAATTCCTTCTTCTCTTGCCAGTTTTTCAGCCACAAAAAAAGCCACATCCTGCATGGTCTTTCCTTTGACTACAACACGCAAGTCACAAACTCCACTGACAAGAAAGAGAGAATGAACTTCAGGAAATTTGTATATTTTTTTGGCTATATCATCATAACCCACACCCTTGGTGGGAGTCACCTTACAGTCAATAAAAGCAAACACTGGTTGCTCATCTAATTTTTCACTGTCAATAACAACAGAATATTTTTTTATAATATCACTATTTTCCAGCTCTTTTCTTATCTTTCTTGCTTCATCTTCTTCTATATCAAGCATTATAGCAATTTGAGCGTCCGTGGTCCTTGCATCTTCGTGTAAAATCTTTATTATCTTATCTCTAATGTCCATAAAAACCTCTAAATCTTTGAAAAAGTTATTCCGAGATAAAAATAAGTCAATATCCTCTTAAAATCCCAGCCTTTCTCTGCCATAACAATACAAGACTTTTGGCACATTCCGAAACCATGACCATATCCTTTTCCCGTAAATATCACAGCATTGTTCTTGTTCTCAACACTAAAAAGAGTTGATTTTATGTTATCATTTCCTAATAGAGCTCTTAACTTTTCACCGGTTAAGGATTTATTCCCTTTTGCGGTTTTGAAAGTAATAGTCTTGACCCTTCCGGATAAATATCTCCCTGTCACTGTTGCCCCGGTGACATCTGTAAATCCTAATTTTCCGGTTAAATCCTTATTGGAAACCACAAATCGCCAAGTCTTATGGTTAATGGGGAATGGGTCTTTTACAGTAGAAAGATAAGGAAAATTAGCTTGTCCGTAAACATCCTTCCAACTTTGAGTAGCTCCCCCACCATCTGTGCAATACATGGCACTTATGGGATTTCCTCCATAAGTCATAACCAAACCTTGAGTAGCTTGAATAGCTTCGTCAAAAAATATATTTTTCACATAACCTTTATATGTTTGACAATGAGTGGTATCACATAAGTGATAGTTTTTGGTCTGTATTTTTTTTAAGACGTAGGTTCTGACAGCTACAGACTGAGCTTTTATGGCTTCAATGTTTGCATTAGATGTAAATTCGGAAACCAACACACTTCTGACATATTCTTCAATGCTGACAGTATTTGAAAGTTTTAACCTTCCGTCCTTGACTGTCAGATACATACTTCCACAATATGAAAAAGTTTTATTGTTAACTTTAAAGGTGACAACTTTTTCATCACTGACCAATACAAAGCTCTTTGCACTATAAACCTTGTCAGCTTTAAATACAATAAATCCTTTTGATACAGAAACATTTGTAGGCTTATTGATATTTATCAAATCCATGGTGTCAGAATTAAGTATCTTGCAAGGTGGCATAACCAATATGGCTGAAGACTTAACGGATGTAATGTCGACAACCACATGATTATCTTGAGCAAACAATGTCCCGGTTATTAATATTAATATAATAATATATATTGTTTTCATACACACTTCAATTATATTATATCATATTTTAGTGTTTTTTTTCAACATAATAAAAATACACACCTCTAATATAAAGGTGTGTAACAACACAACAACCCAAGTATATGAACCTCCCCCCAAGGTTGAATTGCAGCAAAAAGCCTTAGTCGTTAGATTCACCCTCTTTCTCATCCCAAAAAGTTGAGCTTGCGAAACTTTTAGGGATTTGGAAGGAGGGGGGACCGTCGAAGACGGTGGGTGGTCAGGAATAAATTTGCATAGAATTGCAAATTTATGCATTCACTCGCTTGCGAGATAGAAGCCTAAATATTTAAGCCAACAGCCAAAGTCGAAGGGTGGGGGTGATATTATTCAATTCTGCATTTTTCATTAATTACTTGCCAACGCCAATTTAAAACAGTTCTATAGCGTTATCTCTTTTTACCTCTTTACCACACATTTTCTTGATATTCTCCATAGAACCCATTAAAACAAAACTGTTTTTTGCTCTGGTGACGGCTGTATACAGTAATTGTTTGGTTAACAAGTCATTATTCTCATCAAACTCTTCAATGGGAATAAGCACATTCTCATACTCAGAGCCTTGACTTTTGTGTATAGTCATGGCAAAGGCTATATCATAATTTTCCAAACTTGTCAAAGGAAAAGCTCTATATTCATCTTTCACTTTAAACACAACATACAAAATATGGGTTTCTTCAGAACCGCTTGAAATTTTGCCTTCCAAAACCACTCCCACATCTCCGTTATATATATTGTCACGGAAATTATTCTTGGTAATCATTATACCCATACCGGGGCAAATATTTCGTTTATCCCCAATCTTTTCTCTGTATTCCTTCATAAACCGTCGGTTTATACTGTCACAACCGAGCAAACCTCCATGCATGGAAGTTAAAATCTTATATTTATTTAAATGTTTTAGTATAATATCTATTTTATCTTTATCTAAATTATATATATCTTCTATTAAAATATTTTTGATATAATTAATATAAGACTCTCCCAATTCTTCGTCTTTTTCAAAATATGCCTTTGATAAAAAACCTGAAACATATTTTACTTTTTCGGAATTATCTTGAAGATTATTATAAAACGCACCGGTTTCAGGATATGATTTATCCGTCCATTGTTTAATATTTTCTATAGATCCATCTTTATATTCATCTATTTCCTTAAACGCTTGATTTAAAACTTTGGAAGAATCATTTACTCTGTGATTCCAATTCAATTTAGACAAAAAAGTCTTTGGCTTTGCCGGAAATTCACCATTGCCTTGATTTGTTTCAAAAATATTATCAACACCTAATACTTTTTTAATATATCCTATCACTGCTTCATCTTTATTTGTGTAATTTGAAAGGTCAGCCATAACACACCCTGCGTCCACAGAGGGCAACTGTTTATAATCTCCTACCAAAACAAGACGGGTTTCTTTAGGATCCAAACGATTAAACAAGGCAGCCATAAGATAAATATCCACCATTGAAGATTCGTCCACTATCACAAACTTTTTAGAGTTTTCTTTTTTTTCATTTTTTTCTAAACTAATATTTTTCAAAAAACTGTGAATGGTAGAATTTTCTATTCTTGAAAACTCAAAACCGGATGACTTTTTTTCAGCTTGGGCTTTAACTTGATCCTTTATTCTGCTTGAAGCTCTGCCCGTGGGAGCCAATAATACAATATCCTCAGGGTTAATTTTCTCTCCTTGTTTTTCACTCAAATTCACAAGAGAGCTAATTAGAGAAAAAACAACTGTGGTCTTACCTGTTCCCGGCCCACCTGTAATTACAGAAAAAGCCTTATTAACCATAGAAGTGGCTATAGCAACTTTTTGCTCGGGGCAAGGCTGTTTATCTATTCCTTCCAATGCTTCATTAATAGATTCTTTTATTTCTTCTACATTTATTTTTTCATAATTATTTTTGTTTTCACTAATAAAATCACTTAATTTTTTCTTAAGGTATAAAGCAGCCTTCACATATTTTTGAAAACCGGCGTATTCGACACCCTTTATGTCAAAATAAATAACGGGAGTTTTGGAAAAATTATCTTTCAAATGCTCATCACTTAAACAAATTGAACTAAAAACATTCCCATATTTGGAATTATTAACAATAGAATTATCTACTTCTACAGTTAAAGAACCCTTGTTTTTGGCTTCAAACAGAGTTATCAGAAAATCTTCCAAATCATTGTTATCTTTAAAATTATAACCACATTTAAGGAAAATTTCTCTTATTATAAGAATATCATCCAATGATATTTTGTTTGTCTCAAGTTTATCAGCATAATTATTATATATATCATCATTTTCTATAAAAAACTCATCATCACCAAATGTGCCTGGAAAAGTTAAAAATCTTAAATCTTCTTTAGTTCTGTCTGTTATTTCAGCCATATTATTCCTCATTTAGTTAAACTATACACTTATATTATACCATATTTTCTTTATTTTTTATAGTTTTAAAAAAAAGCTCCCAATATCTTGGGAGCCTGTATTTTATTCCTTAAAACATATAGTTTTCATCGATGGCGTCTGTTTCAAAGTAGATTGAACTCTTACCGCTCTTGGTTCCACCCCAGAATAACCAGAGTTTACCGTAACCTTTAAGGTTATTTTCACCCTTACATCTTCCGTCAAAGAAACCACTTAAGGAGTTTTCATTAATACTTGTCACAGCTGCATCGGTTTCAACCTTCTTATCGGCAAATACTGTATTGTATTTTAATCTGCCTTGACTGTCATCCACAGCTTTAATCAACTTGTAGTAAACACCATTAGAAATGTTGGCACCGGTCTTTCTCCACATAACAACTATTGTATCATAATCATAATCGTATGTGGCAAAACCACCATCGTTTATACCGTTTCCTTCTGTCAAGCTAATGGCTTGAGGAACATAAGAAGCGTAAACTGTCACAGGTTTCTTGTAAAGTGAAGTGCCTGCGCTGTTAACTGATTCTGCCAAGTCCTTAATCCTTGTAAATCTAACAACACCACTTGAGAAATCAATTAGTGTCTTACCAAGTTCTGTTTCTGCTTCACTACCTGGTCTGTATGTAATGGTCATAACACCTGTAGCGTTATCAAACTCAAACTTAGGATATACACCATCGGAAGGTGCGAGAGATTTAAATGTAGGCAATGCACTTACCACACCGTCTTTCCAATCTGCTTGGTTGAAATTAACTGTATTTCCTGTAAATACATCAATGTATTTTTGGTGAGAAGCATCAGAAGGAGCTCCGCCTAAACCAACCACAACTGCAGGGAGGTTTTCTTCAGGAACGGTTCCGGTCACATCCTGTCTTGCCCAAGCAAGTCCTTTACCTACAAAGAAATCAAACTTACTGTCTCTTCTCATTTCGTCATATATTCTTGTAAGTGGAAGAGCCTTTTCGCTTAAACCGAAGGTCTTGTTGTCTAATGTGTTAATATCCAATGAATATTGACTCATATAAACATCACATCCACCGGTTATCTTGTTTACACCTGTGTAAATAAGCTCAATCTTGTTATCGTTCATATTTCTGTCAATTACATTAGGCTTACCGGCACTTCCTATGGCAGCAGGCATTCTAACCTTAGCCTCAGGACTGAAACCGTTTACTTTTCCGTTGTAATTATCGGGAATATCATCTGTTGTAAAGGAAATTGTAGATTTTCCGTCATAAGAAGACTGCCACAAGAACCAGTTCTTTCCGCCTCTCATAAACATTACAGGATATTTCTTTTCAGAATAACTGTCAAGGTGGTTAAGAGGTGTCACCTCAGGTTCACCCGTAAAGGCATAATCCATAAAGAATATTCTGTTGTCAAACTCACCGGGAAGAATCTTACCGTCTTTCTTAAGTTCTGCTTTACCGGCAAATACAACCTTTTCACTGTTTCCGTCAGTATAGAATGATGGGTATTGCAAATATGAAGATTTAAGGTTTGCACCCTGTATCCACTTAGGAACATCATATCCCTCAGGCAAATCATTTGGCCATCCGTTATCTTTAATACCCATACCAACAGCGTTCCACCAACTCTGTCTTGCGTAGAAGTTATTGGTTTCGTTAGTAAGCTTAACTTGATCTTCTGTGGTGACAACATCTTTAAGTTCTGCAATTCCTATGTTAAGAGGCATCTTGGACATATCTATGTCTTCCCCTGACATGTTTTCAAGCTCGGCAATTCTGTTATTAGACCATAACAGGCCTACAGTGTTATTTAATCTTTGGAAAGCAAAAGGCGTTCCGTCTCTTGAATCTGAATATGAATAATAATTCATATCACTTGATTGGTCACCGCCAATGTTGTATAATGAAGCGTGGGCTGACTGCTTGTCATAAGGAATACCTGTCACCTGTGCTTCTTTAACATTAATATCAAGATAAAATCCGGTTTCACTTGTAATGGATAAACCGTTACCGAACTTTGCGGAAACCTTCATTGGGTTCTTAGTTGCATACTCACCGATAGGCTGACCGATAGGAACGGATACACCTACCATTGGATCTAATGCATCTCGAACGTCCAATTGGAAGTTATTGGCATCAAAGGTCCTGTTGTAGTCGCTGTTAGCGGCAAAAGGCTTACCTGTTATCTTTCTTGTATCCGGAATAGACATAGGTTGACCTTCTTCATCACCAACTCGAGCCTTTGTAATGGTCAATGTTGCACCTGCTCCCGCACCGAAGTTGCCACCATTGGAAGAGAATGGGTACAAAGGAGCAAAAGTGCTTGATGCAGAACCGTTAATTCTGTCTGTATTTACAGCAAAATCAAAGCTTGAAACCACATCGTTTTCGTGAATTCTTAATGCATTACCCCAATCACCTGTGTAATTGGAAGTAATGATACCCTCATTAAATGTGCTCATATTTGTATTACCAAACAAAGCAAAGAGAGGCTCTTTATTTAATGAAACATCATATAAGTTTACATTACCTTCATTAATAACCTTAAATGGCTTAAAGTATCTCATAATCTCAGGCTTTTTCTTATATGGGCTGTAGTTAACTGTATTTCCGTTGTTATCTGACTGAATACCCAATATTTGCTCGGAATAAGGAGTGAATAAACCGTTAATGGCTAATGGGTATCCCACACCATGACCTGCGGCACCTATGGTAATATCATCTGTGTCCACAAATATTTCAGCTTCAGCACCTACATCAAATGTGACTTCAAATCTTCTGAAAGGTTCACAGTCAATTGCCGGGGCTGACAAAGCACCTCTTTGATCAAATCTGCCATTGGAGTTTGTATCACAATATACAATAGCATTGGCCACATAATTGTTCATAGCGGGCTGATATCTTGGAATATCCAGCTGGTAACGAATGTTTGTGGTGTCGTCCCCTGTAAATTTAACGTTTCCGGTTCTGCCTGTGATATAAGGAGTATTATCTGAAGTATCCCAAGGCTTTTGAGCTTTTATTAAAGTATCATATTTAATAATATCCTCACCATCGGAATCAAATACGGATACATTCTTGTAGTCAACAGCAGGGTAGTCAAAGGAGCCTGCTCCGTATTCCCAAGGAAGTGGATCGTAAATGAAATTACAACTGTGACCGGACTGTCCGTGAGTGCTTTCATTTACAGTATGGTTTCCGGGATAAAATCGAACACTTACCAAGTCATTCATACCTCTGTTGGCAGCTGTGGCAACATTACTTAAAGCGGTTGTGAATCCGTGACCAAAATCACCTAAATCAACCATTTGAAGATCTGCTGTTTTAACACCGTTGTAAGAGTTATCATCATCATATCTTGTAAACTTGTCACCATATTCTTTTGAACCAACTTTAAGTGAGAGAGGATTGTTAACGGTAAATTTCTCTCTGAAACCGAAAGGTGCAACCCAAGTGGATTCTTCTGTTTCAAGATATGGGTCCCAAGTTCCCAACTTTTGAGCTTTAAGACGAGCTATGGGGAAACGAACTATCTTGCTGCTGAGGTTAGGAATTTGCATGTCAACACCAAGAGTCCAACCGCTACCTATCATAGATTGAATCTTGTTGTGTGAACAATCTAAGGTAAATTCAACAAGAGACATTCTCTTCTTAATACTTGTGGATGTAGAATTTGAAATACCTACAGTCTTAAGCTTAAGCTCAGGGTCGGCTTCCATTGGGTCTAAATATTTAACCGTGTATGGATTGAAATTATAAACTTTTGTAATGGATGCGGGTATTTTTCTCTTAGGATTAAATGATCTTCTGTCAGCAAGAGAAATATCACCACCTGTATATTCAAAATTAAGACAACTGTTACCGGATATGGTAGCACCATCAGGAATGTTCCAAACCAAAACATATAAGTGGTCTCCCCATTCAAGGGTCACACCCTTATCGTTCTTTCTCGGGTCACTTGTTCCGAGAGATGCATTGGTGCCTTCGTAGAATAAAGCACGAGTACTGTTACCGGAAATGTTGTTTCCTGACCAGTCCTTATTCATTCTACATTTTTGTGCGGCAACATTTAAGAAATCGGATAATCTTTGCGCCTTAAGTTCTGAATCAACAACAGCCCCTAATCCAACATCTCCTGTGGAAGAACCTGTCTGAATGAATTTCCAGTCTTCTTCCGGAATTACAACCATTTCCTTTCTTATGAAAGTATTGGCATTATTTGGTAAACCATCTATTTTTTCCTTACTACCTGAAGTTATTCTTTCCCAAATACTGTCAGAAATAGTTTGGTCTTTTTGGATATCCAATAAAGCCTTGGCTGTTTCATAGTCAACAAGTTCAACTTGAACACCTTCCGTAGTGGTTAAGTCAGTGGGGTCAATCACCAATGGTTCCATTTCTTCAAGAATGTCTTCCCAGTTAGAACCAGTGTGTAAAGTTCTCCAATTGGTGTTTCCGTCAGACTTATGTTCTGAATATGTATAGTTGAAACCGTCGGCACCGTTAATGTTAACCAAACCCTCACCTTGAGTATCGGCATGAGCTAAAACCATAGGTGTAGCAGTAATAAGAGATTTACCAAGGTCCTTAGGTGAACCTGCTAAAAGTCTCTTTATAGACTGACCTGTGACTGTATTAAATACATCCAAAAATCCGTCGTTGTTACCAAAATAACCATTTGGATTTAATTGTCCGTTTTCGTTTATATAACCATCTGTAACAATGTTTGATACAATGTGATCAGTATAATATCCTGTCTTCACTGAACTAAATCCTGCAGAAGGATTATCAAAGCCTAAAGCGGTAAAGTCAAATGAATGAACTATACCCGTCACGTCATTTATAACATATTTATCTATAGGAGCTGTGGGGTCACCGTAAGAAACCAAAGCTGGATGAGTTTGAACAGGCTGGTCTAATATTTCCATAGCCATTAATGAAACATCAGATTCCTCTGCATTGGCACTCTTTAACTTGTAAAGACTGTTACCCATAGAAGTGTATGAATAAGCATCTCCCGTCTTACCTGCTAAGTAGGTCATAAATCCACTTCTGACATAACCATCAGTTAGGAATTGACCATCATTAAGGTTAGTAACCACTCCGCTGGTGCTGTAATAATTCCTCATAGAACCTGCGTTAAAGTAGTTTTCAATATCATTTACTCCAACTTTGTAAACAGACCAAGCAGCACTTGAATCATAAGGACAAGCACTGTATAAAAGTTTTTGCCCTATAAATGTAGGAGCTCCTGAAGTATATAACGTTTTTGTATCATCAATTTTCGGGAATGTCCATAATAATTTGGCAATCTTATTTTCACTGTCCACACCGTCTTTTAATGAATAAGCAAATATTCTTCCGGCAGCTGTGGGAGCATAAACGGTAGATGCGGATAATGTATTTAGTGAAGAGTCAAAAACTCCGTATTTATCTATATCTGCCACAATTTCTGTGCCCGGAGCAAAATCAAGCTCTTCCCCGGGAGGCACTGCAGGATATAGCCAAACATTGTCCACTACGGCAAAATCGGGAACGGTTTCCGGAATAACCACAACTTCCTTAGGAGCGTTAAATGTGGCATTTGTGTCAACAAGTTTCCAAGTTCCCAAATCCGCTGTGGTAACCTCTAATGGGAATTCACTTGTCACATCCTCTCCCGTTGCTGTATTGTAAGAGATAACTCTGATTTTAAATTTAGAACCCACTGTTCTTTGAATAGGCGGAATCCACACTTTTACACGCCATCTAAATGTGGTATACTTCTTACCATTATATTCACTGAGAGAAGTATTCATATTGTAAAGTGTATAATCTCCTGCCTTTTCTCTCATTTGGTCCGTTATCTTGAATACTACAGGGTCAGCTGAAGCATTACTTGTATATATGTAAGTTCCACCAAATGCAGCCATGGTTGAAGTTGATCGTGTCCAACCGGAAAGCTTGCTTGTTCCCACAAGAGCTTCAGGCTCAGGTAAGAATATACCGGGGCCTTTGAAGAGCAAGCGAGGTGTTCCAACACCTGCAGGGTTAGTTCCGGTTACATCAAAAGCATATAGAACACCATCATAACCGGCACAAAATGCGGCTAATATGGTTTTAGTATTATCCTTGGGGTCAGGCATATAAATCAATGCCGGAGATGTGGCAAAACCACCGGGAACAGGTCCTTCAAGTCTGTCCCAATCCTCTGGAGTCACGTCAGGATAACGCCACAACTCTTGAGTTGTTCTCATGGTAAAGGCACCGATAGCACCCCAAGTCTTAAGACCTATGGATGAAAGAAAATCATCAGACAATACTCTTCCGAGTGGGGTTTCAACCAAATCAACGTTAAATGCTGTTATACCAACATTCTTTCCGCCCACATCAGAAGAAACATAATCGTCTACTAAGTTATTTCTGCTAACCTTTATCGCGTCAAGAACATAAGCACGAGGAGCGGCTCCTCCTGTGGTTCTTGAGTCAAATCCCGTAGGTTCAAAAACTACCTTGCAATCATCTCCTGCGGTTAATTCAAAAGTTCCCAGCTTATTCCAACCCGGGTTAGACATATCAACTGTCACAGTTGCAACAAGATTTGAACCATCATAAATTTTATATGTTTGTGTATTGTAATTCTTTAAAGGCTTTTTATAAACTGTATTATCTGCTAAGTGAGTAAAGTGTAAAGCCGGCTCAGTATAATCTTCTGTTTGGAAAGTCAATACATTAAGATCAATATCATACATTCCGGACTGAGTCACTTGGAATGGATATGTAAATTGACCGGAAGGACTTATGGCATCAGGTTTTAACACATACATGTCAATAGGAGAAGCCACAGGTTTGGTTCTTGTCATAAAGAAATGAGTAGCTTCCGTATCGTCTTTAACATACATACCAAAAGTATTTGAAACTCTGTTGTATTCATTTTTATTAAATATTGCCTTAGAACCATTTACAATAAATGAACTTCCAAGTTCGTTTATAAGTCCCGGGAAATTACTTGCAACAGCAGACCCTACCATACTTCTTCTAGGAACACGAACTATTCTCACAGCATCAGCCAAAACCAAACAAGCTGTAGAAACAGTCACTTGTTCGTCGTCTTCAATAACAGTAGCGTCTTTCTTTCCTCTGTTGGAAATTCTAATGGTTAATTTACCGTCAGAACCAACTGTATAAACATCTGAAGAGCAATACAACCAAGAAGCTGCATATTGAGGTCTTGATATGTTAACTGTAGTTTCTGTTGCGGCTGCATTACCATATTGATTTAAATATTCTACTCTGACATAAGCAGATGTTGCCAAATCATATCCTGTATCGTTAAGAGTAGGATTAGAAGGCACAGTCATAAAACACTGATATTGATCACCGGGTCTTAGGTTGGTAAATTCATAGTCAACGTATGTAACCGTTGTGGGAGTAATATCAGCGGGAGAGTAATAGAATATTTTTTGAGATCCGTTTGTGGAGTATATTTGTTCCGGGTTTGTCTGGTAAAGACCGTCTGTTCCGTTGCCGGGTGTCCATCCGTCCTCAACAGTGACACCGGAATCTCCCAAAGACTTAATACGATAATCGTTTCCTTCTATAATGGAAGGATACTCATACATAATGTCCAAATTAGATGCATTAATGTTATTTGCATCCAAATTTTGTCCTGTTCTCTGCATGGTCCTACCCACAAAAGGCCAGGTGTCTTTGGGTAAAAAGTCAAGTGCAAATACACTTGCCCCCATAATCATTATTAAAATTGTTAAAATAGTTAATTTAGTTTTCATATGGGACCTCTTTTCTTTTCAACGTCCTTTACTAATTGTAATTTCTGCTTTCTTCAATGAATAATCCAATTGAATAAATAATGCTAAATTAAGCCCTTCTCCCCTTTAAGAATAACTAAAAAGAACGAAGCAACCCTAAGGGCTATGCGAAACTTTTCGGGAGCCTCTCGGCACCCTACCCTCTTGGTTAGGGAGAATGAGTATTATTCATCAAGCATAACTATGCATTGTGCATTATTCATTAATATGTCTGCTTTCTATGGAAGAGGAGTTCCGTTACTTGTAAACGTCATAGTAAATGTGGCAATACCCGGAACACATTGTTGTCCCCCACCAAATATAGTTGTATCACCATTGTTCGTAAAGCAATCGGTTTTTGTATAAGTTGTTTGGAAATTGTTCATAGCAACAGAACAATCAACAGTATAATAATCTGTCACACCTGTGGAAGCTCTTGCTATAAAATCTGTAGGATCATCAAAGATTTTGTAGAAATAGTAAGTATAATCTTCAATTTGGTCTCCGTTTGTATCTCCTACAACAACATTTACTTCACTAAAACTGTCCGCAAGGTTATTTGCTCCAACACTTATATATTGAATGGGGTTATAATATGCCGGATCCAAATCAGCAACGGGAGTTTGCAAATAATCAGATTTATCCTTTTCGTAAAGGAATAATCTAAATATGTCATAATGTAATTGCATTCCGTCTTCTGTAGCGGGATCAGCAACAGTCATGGCAGATACATCATCAAAAAACAAACCTGCAATATAGCTATTATTAATATGGTATGCTTTATAAATTTCAACCAAATCTCTTACTGACAAAGGAACCGCACCACTACCGGATTGTTTTTTCTTTATTGATATTACCGGAATAAGACTTACATTATAATCAGAAGCTTTATTCAAAAAGTTTGATGAACTCTTAATCTTTGTCAACTCATCCTGTGTCCAAAAGTCCCCCTTAGGATGTAGCTTCACAAAAATCACATTTGCAGATTTTTGTGCATCTAAATAAGGAGCGTGGAAGAGAGCTTCTTCAATATTTGAATTATTTCCGTCAATAAATATAGCTTTAACTCTTTCTGTATCTATGGCATCAAGTTGATTGCTTTTATCTATGGTTTCAGCTTCGTCACCTATACTAAAATTACTATCTAATACATATCCTAAAACTGTATTGGTAGAACCCTTTATGGATTTTGCCATTTGAGTAAAGGCATTGCCTGAGCCGAAGATATCTGACTTAAATGCGGGAGCTTCGAGAGTCATTCTGTATTGTAATTCTCTGTTATAATTGTTTCTTGAAAACTCTTGTAACGGAAGGAATACATTACAACCGGCTTTCATATAAAGTTCATTAATTGCTCCGAGCATTCCTGTATCATCAAATTCACCTAAAGAAGGAATTCTTGCCAAATATTCCGGAAATACTGTGTTTAATCCCAAAGAAGCAAAATCAACATAACTGAAATATTTGTAATCATTTATACCCTTAGTAATTGGGTTAAGATAATCATTTTCCAAATCTACATTATAATTAAAGTTATTTGTTCGAAAAATATTATAATTACTTCCGTAAATATCTTTACCATAGATTGTGCCTGTTGGGTTGTTAATACCGTAAGCTCCGTCCCCGCCTGTATATTTGTATAAATATCTAAAGTTTACACCTCTGTCAACCAAACCAAGAAGGAATGTAGAAACTCCGTTGGCATCTCTGAGCCAGAAACGAGTGTTAACGTCATAATTTCCATATTGATCTGTTCCTAAAGGTCCATAGGCAAATCCTTTATATCCGCCATTGGCTACATAGAATGAAATATCTTTTTTGGCAATAATAACATTCTCGTCACCTTCTTTGTGAAGAATCACTTCGGCAATATATTTACCCTCTTCCAAATTTCCGTAGTTAATTGTTACGGTAGCTTTGGTCACATTCGGAACCCAATTGGCATCACCTGTAAGGCTATGGCAACAATCTTCATATATATTTGGAGTTTTGGGGCTGTATACTTTAACAGATAGAATATCTCCTAAGGATGTTCCGGTCTTGGAACTGTAAGAAGAAAATTCGGAAGGACAACCGTTAACACTCCAATTTATGTAAGATTCTAAAGAAAAAGATGTGCTTGAATTGGGAACATAATCACTTATATTCTTCAAAAAAGTATTGTTATAAACACTGTAAGACATTGTGCCGTATCCTAATGTTAAAATCAATGGATTGGTGTCTTCAACATACATAACCGGATTGGCAATATATATTTTGTCTGAATATGTGCTTGTCCAAATACCTTTATCAAAATAAATATTGTATGTAAAATAAGTTGCATTTTTAGGAGCGATAATAATTGCTTTATATTTGGTCCAATCCGTATATAAAGCTTCCTCAGCAGAATGCATATATGTAGAATCAATATTTGCGAGTTTCATGCTTGTTCCGAGAAAAGTATCATTACTGTCAAACCAATCTACGGAAACACAAATACCATATTGAGTTAATCCGGCATCAAAAAGAATATTATCGGCTTTAATATCAAAACCAACTTCATACTTTTGTCCCGGAACTATTGAAGCATTAAAATGATGAAGAACAGATGGTCTTGTGGTTATGAAAGCTTTCTTAATCTCATTTTTATGTTCGTCAGTTCTGACAAAATAGGTTTTATTCTCATATAATCCGGTATCTACGTTATATATACTTTCGCGGACTACATTATTTGTATAATTTAATGAGGTTGTGGTGTCCGTAAATCCTGCCCAATTTGGATTAAAGGTATAGGAATAGCCACCCATACCGTCTGAAGTAGGCACAATAAAGGGTTCGTCCGCAAGCAAATTGGGACGACTGTCTGCTGCGAAAACCACTCCTGTTATTAGCAATATTATTAAAATAAAGAGTATTTTTTTCATAATGAAAACCTCTTAATATATATTCAGGCACCAAAAAATGCCGATAAAGTCTTTATCACCTATACTTTTTGACATAAATTTTATAAATTATGTTCCATAAACAAAAAGAAAAAATAAAAAAATATTAAAGAGAGAAAATTTTCAATAAATACCACAAAACCCCAAGCCCTAAAATAAGGTTTGGGGATAGATATGGTTTATATTTTATTATATTTTAATATGTATAATTCTTTACATATTCTCTGAAAGCTTTTATAAGCTTCCATGTATGTTCACCGGGTTTACCATCACCTATTTTTCTCTTATCACATTCAACCATAGGAATAACCTCTGCGGCAGTTCCCGTTAAGAAGGCTTCATCTGCTGTGTAAAGGTCAAATCTGGTAAACTTGCCTTCTACTACTTCATACCCCATGCCCTTAGCTATCTCAATGGTAGTCTGTCTTGTGATTCCTTCCAAAATTCCCAAATAAGGAGCGGGAGTGTAAATAACACCCTTCTTAATGAAGAAAAGGTTATCGCCTGTGCACTCACCCAAATAACCATCTTCTGTCAGCATTAAACCTTCACCGGCACCTTGTTGGATAGACTCAAGCTTGGCTTGAACGTTAATTAAATACTTTCCCGTAGCTTTGATTCTGTTTTCAACAACTTGTGGGTTAGCTATTCTTGTTGAAACTGTAGCGAGAGTCAAACCGTTTTCATAAGCTGACTCGGGATAGAGAGATAATTGAGCTGTTGATATGAAAACTGTAGGTTCGGTTTTAATGTTTCTTGGGTCAAGACCTAAAGCAATACCTCTTGTAATAGTCACTCTCATGTAACTATCTTCAATTTCGTTCATTTCAACAAGCTTAAGCATATATTCTTTAAACTTTTCGGGACCGTAAGGCATATCAATCTTTAGAGCCTTTAAACCTCTGTAAAGTCTTGCTATATGCTCATCAATTCTGAAAACCTTTCCATGATAGCAACGAATCCCTTCAAAAATACCGTCACCATAACCAAAACCATGATCGTAAACATGAATATGAGCATCCTTTATAGGAAGAAATTCACCGTTTAAGAATACAAAATCCTTCATTATAAATTAACACCTTCTTTAAAATATATAAGCAAACTAAATTACTTATATTATACCACTTAAATTATAACACTATTTTTATATAAATGTCAAATAATAAAAAAATACCCCCTCTCGGAGGCATTTATTTCAACTATTTTTCACCTTTAAAAATATCAAATTCTTTTGGCACCATAACAGTCTTGTTTCTGTATTTTTTTTTAATAACTTTAATTTCATTGGGTGATATTTCATCATTTTCAAAATCTCTCTGTCGTGAAACAGCTATTATTATACCCGCAAGAATGAAATTAACAATTGTGGAGGATCCGCCATAACTTATAAAAGGCAAACACACACCGGTGGAAGGAATCATATTTAATGCAACCATTACATTTATAAAAAATTCTGCTCCTAAAGTTACCAATGCGCCGGCACACAACAATTTCCCATAGTCATTTTTGCAATCTCTTAATGTTTTAAAACTGCCAAAAAACAATGCACCATAGGAAATTAATAAAATAAAAGACCAAAAAAAACCACCTTCTTCCACAATTGTCGGGAAAATATAATCGTTATGACTCTCAGGTATATTAAATTTAAACATACCCTGTCCTAAACCTTTCCCAAAAAAGCCACCGGAAGATATTGCCATAAGCCCGTAAGCTGTTTGCAAACCTATATCTCGCACATATTTCATTGGATTTATCCAAACACCCACTCTCTTATCTCTAAACCCGGCTTTACCTTTTTCCTTTGATCCGGAGATACTCATTCTTTCCTTAATCTTATCTAGCTTATCCTTAGGTATAGCATCTTCCTTCAAAGGTTCTATACCCAAATTCTTTTTGTTATAATCTTCTACCAAAAACTGTTCTTCATCTGTTCGCATAAGAGGGTCTTTTGCCAAAGCATTTTCAAGCAACACGGCACGACTTAATTGGACTTCCTTAAGCTTTGCTTCGGAAGGATTATCTATGTTATAATAATAAACACCTTTACCGACTTGAATTACAACGGCTAAAAGTATTATTCCCAATATAATCAACAAGGCTACTCTTGAAAAATTACCCATATAAGCTACGGATAGGGCTATAAGCACAAAAATAATTAATGCAGACAGAGAACTTAAACCAACACAACATAATATAACAACCAACAAAATACAAATCCACACAAACAAAACGTGATTTACTCTTCCGCTCTTATATATCTTATATTCAAAATTTCTTGCAAGGTCAATGGCAAGTGCCAAACCCAAAACAAAGGCTATTTTCGCGAACTCCGGAGGTTGAATCTGAAAAAATCCCAAATCTATCCATCTCGTAGCTCCGTTTACTTCTTTCCCCACAAAAAACATTGCAATCAACAAACCAAGACAAATTAAACCGATTAAAAGTGTCAATCTCTTAAATGTCTTCAGTTTCCAAAAACTGACCCAACCACAAATCAAAGCACCTACTACAACAAATCCCAGTTGCATCCATGCTTGACGAAAACTACCGCTTTTTGTGGCTGTATAACATGTATCAAACACAAAAACCAAACCGTAAGTGATAAGAATCATAAGTCCGACTATAAAGGTAGACTCCGGTGATTGCAATCTTTTCTTATCATTATTTAGTTTTAATTCATTTTTGTTCTTTTTAATCTTATTATTCATTACAACTTTTCAACTATGGATTTAAATTGGTCCCCTCTGTCTTCAAAGGACTTAAACATATCAAAACTCGCACAACCCGGCGTCAGAACCACCACATCTCCGGAGGCAGCCCTTTCTTTTGCCATAAGGACTGCCTCCTCAAGAGTGGCTGCTTTTTCACAGCTTGTATATTCTAAGGCGGTTAATTTCTCTTCAATCATGTCTCTGTGAACACCTATCAAAATCACAAATTTTGCCTTTTCTTTTAATGCTTTGGCAAATTCCGTAAAGTCACTGCCCTTATCCTTTCCTCCGCAAATAACCACTTGTGGCTTTTTGAGAGCCAAGGTGGAGGCTGTAGCTGCGTCCACATTGGTGCACATGGAATTATTTATATAATCCACTCCGTCAACTTCTCTAACAAATTCAAGTCTGTGAGAAACGCCTGTAAAAGCGGACAGAGCTTTCCTCATGCTTTCCGGTTTAACACCCACAGACCAAGTCATAAGACAGGCTGCCATGGCGTTCATTACATTGTGAAACCCCGGAGCGGGAATGTCATTTATATTTATAACAGATGTTTCTTCACCGTTTATTCTTAAAATAATATTATCATCTCTTAAAAAACAACCTTCTTCCACTTCTTTCTTGGTTGAAAACATTAAAGGTTTACCGGGAACCTTATCTTTTAGTGAAGCCACAAATTCATCGTCAGCATTTAAAACAGAATAACAGGTTTCGTCTTGAAAAGCGAATATTTTGGCTTTCAGCTCTCTGTATACTTCCACAGATCCGTGTCTGTCAAGGTGATCCACTCCAACATTTACCAAAGTTGCGGCTTTGGGTTTAAAAGTGTGACATTGTTCCAATTGAAAAGTGGAAATCTCTGCGGAAATGACACTTTCCGGCAAGGCTTTTCTCACACAATCAATTAAAGGAATTGCCTCTCTGTTTCGGGTTATTCTGTCTGTCTTATGTCCCGCAACATTTCCGCCTATAAAATAATCTCTTCCGTCAGCTTTTAAGATTTTTCCTGTCATAACACAGGTAGTGGTTTTTCCGTTGGTGCCCGTCACCGCAAGTATGGGACAAGGACTTAATCTATATGCCAACTCCACCTCAGACCAAACAGGAATATCCAGTTCCTTTGCTTCTTCAAAAAAGGGAGTGTCGGGCTTAATGCCGGGAGACACCACAACTATATCCGTTTCATCAAATTCTATATCGTTTGACTCACAATAAACAGTGACCCCTTTGTTCATTAGCTCCAAGGCTTGGTCCATTACTTTAACAAAAGGAGCCATATCATATATGCTGACCGTTGCGCCCAGTTCTCTTAAATAATTAGCGGCAGCAATTCCGCTCCTTGCCATACCCACTATGGCAAATCTTTTATCTTTAACATCAATCATAATCTAAAACATTACCCATACAAATTGTGCTATTAAGGAAAGTATAAAAGTCCAAATCCAAACATTGACGGTTATTTTCTGCTCAGGATAACCGCTTTTCTCAAAATGGTGGTGAATGGGTGTCATTTTGAAAATTCTTCTGCCCTCTCCGTATTTCTTTTTGGTCCATTTAAAATAAGACCATTGAATAATAACGGAAAAGCCTTCTATCAAATACCAGCCGGAAGCTATAAATATGGACCACCCCATATCGTTCATAAAGGCAAGACCTATTAAATATGCTCCCAAAAAGAGAGAACCCGTATCTCCCATAAACATTTTTGCCACATTCGAATTGGTAACCAAAAAACCTAACAATACACCTATCAAAAATACTGACTGAATATTGATAAAAACAAACAATATAATAGCCATAGACCCGGCAAGAAGACCGTCCAATCCGTCAGTAAGATTGACAAAATTCATAAAACCGGATATAAACAAGGTCACAACTATTACATACCAAATTCCGGTTAATTGGAATCCCAAAATATTAAAGGTTTTCTGCAAAACAAAAGCCAAATAAAGAACAAAGCCCAAGGTGATAATTAACTGAATCATTGCCTTAACCTGACTTTTTATACCTCTCACGCCTTTTCTTGGAAAAACTGTAAGCCAATCGTCAACCGCACCTAAAATTCCCACAAGAAGAGCAAAAATCAGCAAAGGACTTAATTTTATTATAAAATTAAAACTTTTATATAATATATAATCTAAAAGTGTTGTTATGGCAATACATATCAAAAAAGCACCTATAATAAGGATACCCCCCATTGTGGGAGTGCCGGCTTTTTTTTTGTGACTTTCGGGAGTGTCATCCAAAATTTTCTGTCCCACATTGAGCTTGTATAACAAAGCCAAAACAGGTTTTGTAAGAAGCAAAGTTAAAACAAAACCAAAAACAATCAATATTATATTATTTAAATCTATATTCATATTAAAATCACACCATTAAATTGTGCATTATTCTAAGAATTTATTGTGCATTATGCATTGTGCATTATTCATTTATTAGGCCTTCGACTATTTTTTCTGTATGAACACCGTGGGAACCCTTAACTAAAACCACATCCCCTTTTTGAACATATCCTTTCATAAAATCTCTTGCTATATCGCTGTTTTCAAAATAATGGGATTTCTCTTCGTTTCCAAAACCTTCCAATATATACTTTGCAAGAGGACCTATGGCCACAACTTCATCAGTTCCACACTCTCGAGCCACACGCCCTATTTCTCTGTGGTATTCTCTCTCTTGCTCACCTAATTCATACATTTCTCCCAAACAAGCTATTTTTCTGTTTGAAGTAAACAGTTTTAGAGTTTTAAGAGCTCCCGTCACAGCAAGAGGATTGGCATTATAACTGTCATCAATTACTGTATAATCTCCACAGTCTATAATATTAAATCGCTTTTCAATATTCTTAAAAACACTGATTTTTTCTTTTATTTCTTCGTTAGATATATCCAATATTTTAGCCACAGCCACAGCCGGCATGGAATTGATAACATTGTGATAAACTATTCCGGGGATGAATATGTCTTCAATTCTCCCCCATGGCGTTTGAAGAGTGTAAATAAATCCCTTATGATTTGTGTTTAAGGTTTCAATATATATATCATTGGTTTCTTTTTCACCATAGGTAATAAAATTACATTTACATCTGTCTTTCATGAGAGGTAAATATTCACTGTCACCCATAACAATTCCATAACCCTCAGAAGGAAGATTATCCAAAATCTCACATTTTGCATCAGCTATATTATCCATAGAGCCTAATAGTTCTATGTGACAAACTGAAATATTGGAAATAATACCTATTTGGGGCTTTGCTATGTCACACAAATAATTTATCTGTCCTTTGCCTCTCATACCCATTTCGCAAACACAGTTTTTATATGTTTCGTCCAAATTAAACATTGTAGCGGGAAGCCCTATTTCGTTATTGAAATTAGCTTCGTTTTTCAAAGTCTTTCCGGCACAAGAGGTCAAATATGCCACAAATTCTTTAGTGCTGGTCTTTCCCACAGAACCTGTGACTGCTATGGTTTTAACATTAAACTTAGATTTGTAATCCTTTGCTAAAGCACCATAGGCATTTAGAGTATTTTCCACATAAATAACGGGAAAAGTTCCTTCCCCTGCCCCATTAGGCTTTTGAGGGGCAACAAGGGATGAACTGTGTTCATCTCCGTGGGGAAGCTGAGATTTATGATTTGAAAAAACATTTTTATGGGCCACTACACAAGAGGCTCCACCCTCTATGGCTTTTTGAGCAAAATTATGTCCGTCAAAGGTTTCCCCTTCAATAGCAAAAAACAATGCACCCGGCACAATTTTCCTTGTGTCGGTGCTCACTGACGTAATTTCTACATTATTAAACTTTTCTTCACATTTGCCCTTTAATATTTCAGCCAAATGTCCTACTGTATAATCAATCATTGATAATTATTGTGCATTGTGCATTGTGCATTCTGTCCCCCTAAAGCGAAGCTTTGGGGGGTGGCAGTTGCGTAGCAACTGACGGGGGGATGGATATTTGCATTGTGCATTATTTTGCACCCGTGGGGGGGCCGTCCGAAACTTTTTGGGATTTGGGAAGCCGGGAGTTACATTGTGCATTGTGCATTGAAATAGTTTCTCACTTGTTCTTTGTCATCAAAGTGGTGTTTTACACCCTTAACTATTTGATAATTTTCATGTCCTTTGCCGGCAATAATAACGCAATCCTTTGGCTTTGCCATAGACAGAGCCTCTTTTATAGCGTCTGCCCTATCAACTTCCACTCTATAATTATTCTTATCTTTTATTCCTTCCAATATATCCTCAATAATGGACTTTGGCTCTTCGTCTCTTGGGTTATCACTGGTTATTATAACAAAATCAGAGTTGTCACAAGCGATTTTACCCATAATGGGACGCTTTCCCTTATCCCTGTTTCCTCCACAGCCGCAAACAGTTATGATTCTGTTTTTCTTTATTTTATTGGCGGTTTTGAGTAATTTTTCTATTTCATCAGGTGTATGAGCATAGTCCACTATTACAGAGAAGTCCTGTCCGCAATCCACACTTTGAAATCTTCCGTTTACGGGTTTTGTTCCTTCAATTCCTTTCCTAATATCTTCAAGACTTATACCATCTCCTAAAGCCACCGTTGCCGCAGCAAGACAATTGGAAATATTAAAATCTCCACCCATATTAAATTTAATATGAACACTCTCATGCTTATAATTTAAATCAAATTCAACAAAGTCTATGTTTATTATTTCATTGGTAGAATAAACATCTGCTTCATAATGTCTTCCAAAAGTTATTATCTCACCATCAAATACTTTTCTCACATCTCGCAAAAGGCCTTCATCATAATTTACTACCGCATAAAATGGTTTCTTTTGTTCCTTTGGATAATATGAAAACAATTTTAGTTTAGCTTCTTTATAGCTTTCAAGAGTTTTATGATAATCAAGGTGATCTCTGGCAATATTTAAGAATACTCCGCAGTCAAACTCTGTTCCGTATACTCTTTCTTGATCCAGTCCGTGGCTGGAGACTTCCATCACACAAACCTCTACTTTATTCTCAACCATTTTATAAAACAGTTTTTGAAGGTCCACTGCTTGAGGAGTTGTATAATTTGTAGGCTCTACCACATCCCCTATTTTATTGGCAATGGTTCCTACAAGTCCGCTTTTAATATTTAAATTTGAATAAATGTTATAAATAATATTGGTGACGGTTGTTTTACCGCTGGTTCCCGTGACGCCGATAACCTTCATCTTTTCGGTGGGATTACCATAAAAATTAGATACAATTCTGCCTAAAGCACTGTTTGCATTTTTAACTTTTACATTGGCAACATTATCAGGCAATTTTACATCTGTTTCCGTCACTATACAAACAGCACCGTTTTCAATTGCTTGATCAATAAAATTAGCACCTTCTGTTCTGCAACCGTCCAAAGCCGCAAACAAGGCACCTTCTTTTACATCTCGAGAATCGTAGGCAACAGAAGTGATGTCCCTATCTGTTTCTGCCACCATTTCATATTCAATTTTAGAAAGAAGCTCTTGTAATTTCATAGTTTTTTTGCTTTAATTTTTCACAGAATTCATTCTGTATTTTAAGCTTTGCTCCATAACTTTTCTCCACACGGGAGCGGCAACAACGGCACCGTAAGTGGAACCTTTTGGATAGTCAACCAAAACTGCACACACAAGCTCAGGATTCTTCTCAGGGGCAAAGCCTATAAAGGAAACCAAATATTCTCTCTTTGACCAACCTTCTCCCACTATCCATTTCTGTGCGGAGCCTGTCTTACCCGTAGCTTGGCAGTCGGGAAGTTTTGCGGGGCGTCCCGTTCCGTTCTTAACACAACCTGCTAAAAGTTCTGCCATAACAGAGGCTGTGTGTTGTGAGATTATCCTTTGACCGACCTCTACCTTTTCTTCACGAAGAATTTTATTGTCACGGGTCTTTATCTCTCTTATGATTTTGGGAGTATGATAAACCCCACCATTGGCTATGGCACAATAGGCATTACACATTGCAAGAGCTGAGGTTTGATAACCCTGTCCGAAACTTCTGTTACAAGTATCAATATTGCTCCACTTCTTTACAGGAGTCCAGTCCCTACTCTTTGCTTCATATCCGAACTCATCTCCCGGGGTGCAGTCCACAACTCCGAAAGCTCTCAAATATTCGTAAACCTTATTCTTTCCACATTTCTTACCCACATACCAAGCACCGATATTACAAGATTTTGCAATAATGTTTCTCGGAGTGCAGGCACCATGAGGACCATGGTCACATTTAACTTGAGTCTTACCGAAAGAAATTACATTGGAACATCCGCCAAAAGACTGATCTGCACCTAAGCCTTGATCTATACCCATTGCTATGGTGAATACTTTTGATGTGGAGCCGGGCTCATACAAGTTTTGAACAGCATAGTTCTTACTCATTCCCGGTTCGTATTTGTTATGGTTGTTAGGGTCATATTTGGGATAGTTTGCCATAGCCAATATTTCGCTGGTTTTAGGGTCCATAACAATACACATGGCAACAGCGGGATTATATGCACCCGCCATTTCGTTTAATGCTCTTTCCGCATAATTCTGTATATTGGCATCAATGGTTAAATATATATCGGCACCGTCAACTTTTTCAAGTCTTTTACCGTTTTCTACTTTGTATACTTTTGTATTCTCTAAAACTCTGCCTAACTTATCTCTTTGGGCTCTAAACTTTCCGGGCTGACCTTCAGTGTATTTGGAATATTTTAATTCCAAACCTTCCAAAGGCTCTCCGTCTCTCTTACATGCACCTATTACACGAGAAGCAAGAGTGCCTTCAGGGTAATATCGCATAACGGTTTTTTCAGCCGTAATGCCTCTGTAATTGAGTTTGTTTATCATATCATAATATTTGATATCCAAATATTGAGCCACGCAGATAGATTTCTTGCCCTTTGGCTTACTTCGCTCTTCCATAATTCTTTTGTAAAGCTCCTCCGGGTCTACATTCACTTTTCCCGGATCTTGGTTTAAAGTTTTAGCCAAAAGCTCTACGGCAAGTTTAAGTGTTATGGGACATTGGTTTTTAAGTTGATTGTCATATTTGACAAAAACATCCCTTCTTGTGTCAATGTTTACTCTGCAAACATCCACGTTTTGAGTTAAAGGCTTACCGTTTCTATCATAGAAATTTCCTCTCTCCTGAGGTTCAACATATTCTTTAACTTGATATTCGGGAACTTGGTCTTTATAGTGTTTCCAATCGCAAATTGTATATAGAAACAAATATATTATAATTAAAGCCATTAAAACGGTAAAAATACCAAAGAGTAGGACTTCGTTCCCGCTTATTGCTTTTTTATTTATTTTTCTCATAATTTAAATAAAATATAATATAATAGTTTTAGGGTGATTTTCTGCTTTCTAATTTCCATCCCCCCCGTCAGTTGTGATTAAGCTTAAGGCTTGTCGTATCTATACCCCTGCTTCCCATTCCCAAAAAGTGTCGTAAACTCCACTTTTCGGGATTTGGGCATTCAGTTGTCGTTTTTACAAAAAAAGCGTTGCTTATTCGCTCTACTTTTTGAGGACCCCGAGATTGCCGCAATTCAACCTTTATCAAAAGGGGAGATGCCACCGGCAAATTTAATGGGATATAAATTCTGTAGGGGTTAACTTTTCAACTTTGTCGGCTTGGACAAAACCCATTCCCGCTCCCTTTTGGATAATATTGTTTAAACTAACCTTATTATCATATATTTTCATATTGTTTTTGTTTTCAACTTGCTGTGCGGAAATCTTGGAATTAAGCTCTGCAATTTTATTATTCGTAATTTTGTCTACACCGGAAATTGATACCATAGGAAGCAATACACACAAAAGAAGAACCAAAGAAGCACCAAGAACTACTAAATGGTTTGTATAATTGTTTTGTTTGGGATTTTGTTTGGGAGATTTATTACGTTTTGGAGTGGGATCAATCTCATAGGTTTTACGAACAGCATTACCGTCATAATCAAACCTTATGCCTCTGATATTCTTAGATAATAAACCTCTTCTTTTTTCTTCGTTTCTGTTTGATTTTTTTACAGAATAAACGTATTGCCTTTTGGTTTCTGTCATATTTTCTTTCCTACACGCAATTTAGAGCTTTTTGCTCTGGGATTATTTATTGTTTCCGCCTCTGTGGGAACTATGGGTTTTTTGGTTATAATTTCTATTTTCTTTGTGGCTTTGCAAACACATATAGGCAAATCCTTGGGGCATTTGCATTGACCGTTGTTATATTTAAAAATATTCTTGACTATTCTGTCTTCAAGGGAATGAAAAGAAATAACTGCGATTATGCCACCGGTATTTAGCAGGTCTATGGCATCTTGAAGAGCTGTTTCTATAGAACTTAACTCATCGTTTACCAGTATTCGCAAAGCTTGAAAAGTTCTTGTTGCAGGGTGTATCTTTTCTTTTTTATACTCTCTTCCTATCCTCTTAGATATTAAATCGGCAAGTTGAAGAGTTGAATTGATTACTGTATTTTTTCTCTCTTCACATATTGCTCTTGCCACTCTGCGAGAATAACGCTCTTCACCGTATTTATAAATAATATTTGCTAATTCTTCTTCGGGAAGGGTGTTGACATAATGAGCGGCGGTAATCCCTTCACGGGACATTCTCATATCAAGTACTTCATCTCTTAAAAAAGAAAAACCTCTATCGGTATCAAGCTGGTGGCTTGAAACACCGCAGTCAAATAAAATACCGTCAACACCCTGCATTTGCCTATGAGCCAATTCGCTTTTAATCTCAGAATAATTATTATTAATTAATATTTTATTATTATATTTACTTAATCTTTTAGATACTTCTTCTATTGCATCCGGGTCCCTGTCAAAACCGATTAATGTGCCTGTGGGTGAAATTTTTTCTAAAATAGCTTCAGAATGCCCCCCACCTCCTAAGGTGCAGTCAACAATAACCTTACCGGGAGCAAGGTTTAAAGCATCTATGGTTTCATTAAGCAAGACCGGTTTATGATATATCATTTTCTTTGTTTGTGATACCAAAAAGCAAGTTGCCTATATCAAAGAGTTCCGCTTCATTTTCAAATTTCTTGTCATTTTGATCCTTAGCGGCAGGATTCCATATTTCTACAAACTTACCTACACCACAAAGCACCAAACTTCTGTCTATTTTGGCAAATTTTCTCTGCTCGGGAGTGAGAGTAATTCTGTTATTTTTATCCGTTTCCGGAGTTGGAGTTGTCATACCGGAAAAGATATGCCTTTGTATAGCATTTATTTGTGGATTAAGCATAGAAGCCAAAGGCCCTTTTGACATATCCTCAAGCTGTTTCATTATACTTTCTGACATTTCCGTTGTCATAAGCCACAAACAGCCCGCTCCCTTTGTTATCACACAGGAATGACCCAAACGATTTCTGAATTCAATAGGCAAAACAAACCTTCCGGTGGTATCTACATTTAAAACATATGTGCCGGAAAACACATCCATCATATAAGCCTCCTTGTATTTTTTAAAATTTCCCACAGAAAACCGAGTTTTCCACAGGTTTCCACAGGGTTTTCCCCAACCGAAACCAAATTTAATTAAAAATCAACTAATTTAAATCAAAAAATCCCGATAAAAACCAAATTCTGTGGTTATTCATTTATATTATATCATATTTCGGTTTGTTTTTGCAAATGTTAAAACCATAAATTTGAGCTTTTTAAAAAATTTTTATTCGTGATCCTAAAATTTTTTTGACTTTTTCTCTAAATTTTGGTTTTTACCGGGATTTTCCCCACCAAAACCCAAGAAAACCGGCTTTGGGGTTAAATTTATTGTTGACAAGAAAACAAAAGAAAAAAGGCAGGAAAAGCATAACTTTTCCTGCCAAATAATAATAAAGGTAGCAGATTATATTTTTAAAAGAATCTATCTTCCGGGAATTTCTCTCTCAGTTCATCAATTGTAGGTTCAGCATCACCTAAAATATTGTCATAATAAAAATCATCAATATTTACCATCTTATAAAAGGACATATTATTTTCTTTATCACTAATCCATAAAACTTTTGGATCAGTATTAAATGACATAAAGCCAAGACCTTTATCTTTCAGTAGTCTACTTTTATCTACTCTATATTTATAAAGCCATATAACATTTCCTTTATATTCCTTCTTATCCCTTATTTTGTAAGTAAAATTCATTTTAACTAACGAATCAGATAAAATCTTAGTGTTAGTAATTTCACCGGTGTAAATATTAGAAGAATCTAAATTCATTGGGAAAGCATATCTTTCAACTAAAGATTTATCTTTAAAATTGATAATATCCAAATAAGCTACTCGCATCCAATGATTTCTGACTATTTTATAATAACAAAAAAATAACACTATCTTTATCTAAAACTACAAAATCTAATATTTTAAATGTATTTATTAATTCTATATTAGATTTAACAAGCTCTTCAGAAGGTGTTTTTGTTTCATTTATTGTATACCATAATATATTATCATTTCTTTCAATGGTTATTAGTTGCAAATGATCTACTAAGGATTTTTCTATATTCTTATTGATTAAATATTGATTTGTTATTATATCATCAATATCATAAATTGCAACTATAAATCCATCTTTTTCTAATTTTATTTTCTTATTAGACAAAAATTTCAAATTTTCTTTATTAATAAAATCAGTTAAACTATCTTCTTTAATATAAGTTGATTTTAAATCTCTGCCTTCTGTATACATTCCTTTTTGAAACACAACTTGTTTACCTTCATCAATTAAAGTAAAAGGAACAAATTCTGATTTATAGATTTCCATAAATTCATCGTATTTATTTTCAGAAAGCCAATTATAAAATTGGTTCATATTATTAATTTCTAAATAGTTAGTAATTGTATTACCGGAATTACTATCTTTTATATCATTATTATTGCAGAAAACAAAAGTAACGGGGATTACTAATAGTAATACTATGACTAACATTAATATCTTTTTCATTTTTTTCACTTTTTTTTATAATATCTTCAATTATATTATACCATATCAAAAAAAATTTTAAAGCTATGTGTTAAAAATAATAATTTTCTTGTATTACAAATCAATAAAGAAATATCTGATATTCTATCACATATATGACAATTATGTAAAGCAAAACCTTCGCATTTATTACTTTCTCACAAATTACCAATTAATTAAAAAAAACAAATTATTTAAAAATGGCATAAAAATCCCCCTTTTTTGCTTGACAAAATGTTGATTATTGTGTTATAATAAATTTGTAAAGATACAAATAATTTATTAGACTTATATTATTGGAAGCAATATGGCAAAAGAAACAAAAACAAAAAAAATAGAAGCTTATCTTCGAAAGCAAATAACTGACGGTGTTTGGAAAAAAGGTGATGTCCTACCTCAAAGCAAAGCCCTTGCCAAAAAGTTAAACGCCAGCGAATTTATTTTGCGGGAAGCTATGCTTCCTCTTATCAGAGAAGGTATTTTAGGCAGAAGGCCCAAAGTAGGCACTTATGTCCTTTCAGAAAAACAGGTAATTAAAGGTAAAATCCTCATTTTGGGAGTAAACAACATTCAATACTCCGGAAATAATTCTGTTTGGCCGGACTATATCTCAAAAGAAATAGAAATACTGAAACAAAAAGGTATTGATTACAAAACCTCCATAAGCACAAACAGTATTCCTCTCAAAGAATTCATAAGTCAACTTCAAATTGACAATTCCTACTTCATGCGTGGTGTTATAGGGGTCATCAACAACATAGCCTTTCTTCCCAACTCTGTTATAAAATCACTGCAAGTGCCAACCATAAACTTTTCAAACTATATAAGCAAAAAAGAAACAGAAATTATTTTTGATTTGGGAAACACTTATTTTTACAGTCTAAACCTCCTATCACTAAAATCAAATAATATCTGTATTTTCAGAAACGATTATAAAGCCAACTCTCTGTTAGAAGGAGAAGACTCCAAAAAAAGAAACCAACAATTGGATGAAAACATTAAACCCTTCAAAGACTATATTATAGAAGATATACAAATAGATTTTTATAATCAAAGTTATATTAATATATATAACACATTTAAAGAAACCTTTAAACGCAATCCAAAAATTGACGCTCTGTTTATTGCCGAACCTTCATTTATTCCAGCCATTCATCATGCAATTAAAGATTTAAAAATTGAAATTCCCAAAGATTTAAGAATTATATGCATTACTCTCGAAAATATGTTATTGGGTATTGACTTGCAATGGACCAGATTTGAGGTGACGGATGGTATAGAACTTGCCGTTGACAACTTAACCAGAAAAATCAAAGGTGAAAACATCAGAGATAAAATAATCATATACCCAAAACTTATTAAAGGAAACTCATATTTTGAGTAAACTACGCATAATGCTAAATTAAATGCAGAATGAAAAATAAACGATAAGCTTTAGGCTTGTCATATCTATACTTGAAACCCTACGAGATGGAACTCGTGGGTTTCAATGGTCCCCTTAGGGAGAAGTAAGTTCAAAGAGGGTGAATCTAATAACTTAAGCTTTTAGCTTAGATAAAAATTATAATAGGTATATATATGAACAATTTATATTTCACAAACACATTAATGATAAGACAGAAACCTCCGGAATTAGAGGAAGGGTGTCCGAACATAAACTTTGAAAATGATGAAGCTATAAAAAAAATCCATCGTTTTTGTCATGAAATTTACAATATTCCCGTGACATGGCTTGTGGATTATAAATCCATGCTTATGTATAAAGATTTATTCAAAGAATGGGCAGAAAAATATGGTGACGAAGTAGGTTTCATAGAATGGGGTATTTATACAAATGCCATTTTACCGGAATATACAAAAGATTTACAGCCTTGGGTGGAGCTTGCAGGTATAAAAAGGCCGGATAGCTATAATTATAAAGATGAGTTAACCAGTCATGTGGGATTTTTCAATATGACTGACGAGGATATAGACAAAGCTGTCAAATTTATTACAAAAAGTTTTAAAGACACCATGGGCTTTCCCCTTAAAACCTTTGCCAATGCTTTCATAGACAACAGATCCGTTGGTATATTAAAAAAATACGGTATTAAAAACATATGGGCACACAATTGGAATTATTTTCAAGAAGGAATAGATAACAAAGGATGTCCTCCGGAGCCATTTTTCGTTAGCCAAACCAACCACAACACACCGTCTTCAGACAATAATGACCCTGTGGCTGTTCACTGGGGAGCAGCCAGTTTTCTCTATTCCTATCAAGCGGATAAGTGGTGCAGAATGGGGGCATCATATTGTCTGAATGTTATGGAATTAACCAACCACTCCTATGGTATGGATCAAGTTGATTATCACAGGAAAGTCATAAGAGAATATGCCGAAAATGCCAAGTGGAACCCTATTATTCACATTCCTCTCCAAATAGAAACCAACTGGATAGACGAGAGTCAAACAGAAGGTAAATATGTGCAGTGGCCCACTTTTAACTCAGGAAACATAGAATCTTACTACACGGAAATAGAGGAATGTCTAAAAGTCGGTGCCAAACCCATAACCGTCAACGGTTTAGGTGATTTTATGAGAGAAAACATAGAGCCTAACCACAAAACCATATTCTTTAGTGAAGATCTTCTTCCGGATCTCCGTCACAAAGGTAAAGATTCCCCTTCCGGCACTTTTCTTATTTATAAAGATCTAAAACATCAATATTGGTTCTCAAAGGACAACAAATTTAATTTCATAAAAAGATATGATTATGAAAGGTCCACTCCCAAAGAAGTTCCTTATGTAAACGAACCTGATGTTATACTTAAAGAGAAATCTTCTGTATGCCCTACGGGAGGCATAAAAATAGTAAACGGTGATGTTTTTTATGAACTATCGGATTTGACACTCTCAAGCAAAGAAGATTACAAAGACTATGGCTTAGCTTTTTGGGAGGCAAATATTCCGGATTATGTTAAAGATAAAGACATAGAAACGGGGGGCTTTATAAAAGATTTTACAACTGTCCGAGAGAAAAACACAGCCCTTATTTTCGGTGATTTAAAGAAAGGAGAAAACACGGGGATTTTCCGAAGCGACAAACCAAAGGACTTTATAAAAGTAATCAGAAGAGAGAAAGTAGGAAAAAGGTTTGAGATTTGGATAGAAAACACAGGCTCACCCACAGACCTTATACACATAGAATTTCATGATATGCCAAACCTTATTTTAGGTGGATACTGGTGGAACGGTAAATTTAACCACACTCTCTATCGTTTTGGTTGGTGTGATTACCACTATGAAAGCGGATTTTTCAGATTTAAGGTAGTATATCCTCAAAGCCTAAAACTTGACCATGGATTAAACAGATTTTCACTAGAAACACATTAAATTTGCCATAGGCAAATTTAAAATCAGAGATTAGAAATCAGAAATCAGAATGATTTTGCTTCGCAAAATGTGATTTTTTTACAAAAAATCACTTTTCCCCCCGTCTTTTTGCTATGCAAAAATCCACCCCCCATTTTTCTTGAGAAAAATAGGGGGACACATTTACAGGCGTCTAAATTTTAAAGAGCGACTACAAACCTTAGAGCTCGATAACCTTAGTGGGGCGAAGCACCACGATCTGATTTCATATTTCTGATTTCTGATTTTAATTAAAATAGGAGATATAAAATGAAGTATTTACTCACTACTCTCGCTGTCTTATTACTGACACTGCCTCTGTTTGC
>JAFSVJ010000104.1 GCA_017445025.1 Abditibacteriota bacterium
ATAATTTACTGTTTTATTTTTAATGGAATAATTATAAATCCCCTAAAAATCTCTAATTTTTTGCTTAACGAAATAACTCTTGACTTATCTCCTTGACATTCGTTCGTATTGAAACAAATTTTTATGGCTTATGCCTAAAAATTCGTCCCACTACTCACTCATTACAGTCGAAGACGTCAATTCATTATTTCTTGCAAAAAATTGATCTTTTTGGTGATTTAAAATTTTATAAACTGCGTCAGCCCCGGCGTCTATGGCAGCTATACCGCATTCAAGATTTTTTGCCGGAGCAAGAAGTTCTATATTTGTCATAATTTACTGTTTAGTAATTCTATATTTGTCATATTTACTGCAAATCATCTATTCTTCTATGGGTAATTCTCTTTTAACGACAAAGACTGCAAAGTCCCCTCTTATATTTGGAAATATGTGGAGTCTTCTGAAATCGTTACCTGTTTTGGTTAAATATAATTCATCCAAAATCTCTATATTCATTTCTTTACACAGATCTTTAAAATCGAAAACCGTAAAAAAGTGAATGTTTGGTGTGTCATACCAAGTATAAGGTAATTCTTTGGTGACAGGCATTTTACCTGAGAAAAGAAGCTTAAGTCTAACTTTCAGAGAACCGAAATTAGGGAAGGAAACTATAACTTTTTTCCCTACTCTTAGGGCTTCTTCCAAAACTTCTTTTGGTTTATCTAAGGCTTGCAAAACATTAGAGAGAACAGCATAATCAAATCTTTTGTTTTGAAAATCTGTTATACCCTCCATAATGTCTCCGTTATATACAAAAAGTCCCTTGTTTACACATTTTTGAACTAATGGAGATTCTATTTCAATGCCTTGAACTTTACAGTTTTTGTCTTTTTCCAAAAGCTCCATAAGATTTCCGGTTCCGCAACCTAAATCTATGACTTTTGTGTTAGGTTCAATATAATTTAAAAGGTATTTATATGTATCAGTGAAAAATCGTTCACTGTTAAAGTTATCCATTAAATATCACCGTTTTTTTCAATATAATTTTTGACTAATTTTGATAAAGTATCAAATTCCAACAAAAAGGCGTCATGGCCTTTGTCGGTTTCAATCTCGGTATACGCCACATCCTTTCCCGCACGACGAAGAGCTTTTACAAAACTTTTTACCTCAGGGGTGGGGAAAAGCCAGTCTGTGGAGAAGGATATACATAAGAACTTGGCTTTTGTGGCTTTGAAAGCTTTTGCAAGAGAAGAAAAATCATGCTTTGCGTCAAAATAGTCCATAGCTTTTGTAATGTATAAATATGAGTTGGCATCAAATTTTCTTTCGGTAAAGATTTTTCCTTGATAATTTAAATATGATTCAACTTCATATTCCACGCAATCCCAGCTGTAATCCGGTTTATCTTTGTCCTGAAGTTTTCTGCCCCATTTTAGTTGCATAGCTTCCGGAGAGAGATATTGCATGTGACCTATCATTCTGGCTGTTTGGGTTCCGTAGTTAGGTTGTTTATCTTGTCCGTAGTAATCTCCGTGGTTAAAGTAAGGGTCGTTCATAATAGCACGACGGGAAATTTCATCAAAAGCCATAGCTTGGGGAGATACTTGGGCTGTAGATGCTATAATAATGGCAAGCTCTACACAATCGGGATAGTGGACAGTCCAATCCAAAACATGCATTCCGCCGTAGGAACCGCCTACTACACAAAAGAGTTTCTCTATGCCAAGATGTTCACATAATTTTTTTTGAACCTTTACCATATCACACATGGTGACTATGGGGAATCTTAAACCGTAAGGCTTTCCCGTTTTAGGGTCTATGGAAGAAGGCCCTGTGGTTCCGTGACATCCTGTTAAAACATTAGAACCTATGACAAAGTATTTGTCAGTATCAAAAGGTTTTCCGGGACCTATCATATCGTCCCACCAACCAGCAAGTTTACGAACAAGTCTCTTTTTTTGAATTGGATCTTGTTCCGCTATAATTGCGTCAAGGTCTTCTTTGTGATAGCCTGCAAGGTGTTCGTCACCTGTGAGAGCGTGACAGACCAAAATTGCGTTTGAATGATCCTCATTTAGTTTTCCGTAGGTTTCGTAAGCCACATCTATGGGGCCGAAAAATATTCCGCTGTCAAGGGTTATTCCTTCAAAAGAAAATATTTTTTGCTCTACTATACCTATATTATTTTTTTTACCTGTAATTTCTTCTATATTCATAATTTATTATATTTTTCTGCCGCTTCTTTTATTGCTTTTATATGGTCGGGTGTTGTTCCGCAACAACCACCTATAATGTTTGCTCCCGCTTCAATGAGTGCCGGGATAAAGGATGCCATTTCATCCGGAGTGGATTTATAAACAGTCACTCCGTTTTCAAAAATGGGAAGCCCGGCGTTTGAGTTTATGAGAGTGGGTTTGTCTGTCACTTCTCTTATCTCTTTACAAATCTCTACCATGTTTTCAATACCGTTTCCGCAGTTGGCTCCTATTATGTCCGCACCGGCTTCAAGGGCGTTTTCTATTGCTCTTTCCGGGGTTAGCCCCATCATAGTTCTGAAGCCTCTTTTTCCGAGTTCAAAAGTATATGTGCAGATGACGGGCAGGTTGGTGTTTTCCTTGGCAGCCCGAATGGCAGCCTCAGACTCTAAGGCTGAATACTGGGTTTCAATTAATATTCCGTCGGCACCGCCTTTTGCCTGTGCTAAAATTTGTTCTTTAAAAGCGTTATATATATCTTCATAAGTGGCAAATCCGCCTTCATCATCTATTATTTGACCTGTGGTTCCGCAAGATGCAAAAACAAAGCCCTTGTTTCCCATGGCGGATTTTGCTATTTCAACTCCTTTTTGGTTAAAAGACAGAACCATTTCTTTTGGAATATTAAAATCTTTTAGTTTATATGAATTGCCGCCAAAAGTGTTGGTGGAAATAATATTACTTCCTGCTTGAACATAGGCTTTTACTACTTCCTCCACCATTTCCGGTTTATCTATATTAAGGCTTTCGGGACAGACACCTTCTTTAAGGCCAAGTTTTTGAAGCATGGTTCCCATAGCTCCGTCTGCAATTAAAACTTTGTTTTTCAATTCTTCAAAAATATCCATAATAATAACCTAATATTATTTATTTTCCATATATATTATACCACAAATCAAGTATTTTTTCACTTATTAAAAAAACTTATTGTATGTATAAAATAAAAAGGCAGGTTTACACCTGCCATTTGTTTTTTAGATTAACAAAAAACTTTTTGCACTTATCATATATACGGACAAAAAGTTATTTTGGAGATTCTATATTTTCATCCTTATTTTTATACACGTTTTCGGAGAAAGTATTATCTTCCTTATCTCCTACTTCGTCACCGAAAAAGGTGTCATACGGAAACTTTTCCTTTAACTGTTCAATGGTAGGCTCTGTATCTTGTTCAAAATAATCAAAAGATTTATTATAATGAAGCAAAGTGTCCTTTTTAAAATACTTAGATTTATATTCAGGATTACACCATAATAATCTAAAATCTTCCAAAACTTTACCATCTTTATTTACTTCCGGATCAAATTTCATTTTATCAAAATTTAATCTATCATTTTCTGTTATTTTAATTTTCCAATACTCAATATTATTGGAATCCTTATATTTAATTCTTATAATATTATCAGAGATTAATTTTCCTTTCTCTATTATATCACAATAATTTGCCCCCTCAATTAATCTTGGAATTCTATAATGAATAATAATAGGAGTTTTATTTGTATCATCTATATATTCTACTTTAATATATTTGGTTGTACTATCATAAAAAACAACGATCAACATTTCATCTGATTTTTGTAAATCTATCAAACAACTCTTATAAAATACTAAATCAGAATTAAAAGAATACCAAATTAAAGTATTATATTCATTATATATTGCAAGCAATCTTTTGTTTTTTAAATTAAAAATATCAAAATTATTATTTTTATTATACTTATATGTGACATAAAAATACTTTTTATTGTTAAATTTATATTCTTTAGTATCTATTTTATCCAATAATTTTATCATCTCCATAACGTTACTATTTTCTTTTTTAAAATAGGGGAATCTTATATTATTGTTGTTATGACAAATAGAATTTATATTTATAATATTAGGATAAATAAAAACAGAATAATTATAAACTTCATAATTATTTACATAAGGATACAAATAACCTAAATCATTTTCTTCTAAATATTTTAATAAATCTTGATTATTATAAGCATATGAACTAATAACAATAAGCATAAAAATAAGGGTAGCAAAAAACTTTTTCATTATAAACCTCCATTGTTATAAAAAAGAGTTGTATCTATTTCATTTCCAGAAATCGTATAGATTAAATTTTCGTTATTTTCATCATCTACTTCATAACATTTAATTGAAACGTTTTGTTGTAAATATTGTTGAAAACCGCTGGTTGAATTATAATAATCTCCAACTCCACAAGTAGCATCATATAAGAAATTATTAAATATATTTATTACATGATCACTAAAACCAAAAAGATTAGGTGAGCCATTTCCGGGAAAACTATTTAAGTTTTGTTGTAAGATTGTTTTTATTCTATTCGGGAAGATATTCTTTGTGTTTAAAAAATATATTACCTCTGAATCTTTTATAGAAAATTCTAATTGACTTGAACTTATTCCTTGACAAGCCAAAACATTCTCAAAGAAATCTGCCCAAGCTCCGCAACGACCATCATTATACCTTAAAAGATAATCCAATGTTATTAACGTATGGTTAATAGTATTATCTGTTGTTCTATTTGTTGAATAATAACCAATAACTCTACCATCTTTTGAACAAACACTCATCGTTTGAAACTTATTCCAAATAGCATTAAATACATCTAAATCATTAGTTTTTCCTTTTGCAGCTTCGCAACCTATCCATACACAAGTTTCATATAATTCACTATCTCCGTTATAAGCACTTGCTAAAGGTTTATAATAAGTCACATATAATTCATAGACTTATAATCAATAGATAAATACCTTCTTCATTATTTTTCTCCTTTTTAAATAATTAGGTGAGTAAAAATCAATCAATAATTTATTTTAATACTTATATAAATTACAGACTATAATTAACATCTATCAATTATATTATACAATATTTTACAAAAAAAAGTCAAGGGATAAAAACGCTTTTTTTTAAATATTTTTTTCATATTAAAAGTTTTAATAATTAACTCTTTTATTTTCCAATAAAAAAAGGCAGGTTTACACCTGCCAAATAGATATTTTCTGATTTATGTTTTATTTCTCCGGAACAGTCCAATCCCAGATCTTTTCATAAGATTTAAAGGGGATTTTATAATAGTAAGGATATAATTCTTCTTTACCTTGCAAGTGGCAGATTAAGTTTGCCAACATTCCGGCATCTTCCGGAGCATGGTTGTGATAGCCTTTTCGGAAATACCATTTCAAATTATCTTCACAGCCTAAAAACTTAAAAACTTCCAAAGCCGCTTTTGAGGTTTGCCAAGTTCCCGGCACATTGGTCCAACCGTCGCTGGCAGCTTCTCCCACAAGCAATACTCTCGGTGCTACCATAGCTTTCAAAAAGTGAGCATCAAAGGGGAGTTCTGCCTCTTTGGTGGCATATTCTCCCATACCTTCACCAATCCAAAAGCCATAATTATTCCATAAATCGTTTAAAGTTTCACTTCTGTGGAGTTTACCGTTTTCCATTCTGATTTCAGAATGAACTCTATAGCAAGAACAAGAGCCTTGATTGGTTTCGTTGGGGTTTACTATTTTGGCTCTTTCATCCAAAACTCCAGCCAGCATAGCTGTTTTCCCACCACGTGAATGTCCCGTAAAAGCAAGATAATCCAAATCAAACAAATCCATTTGCTCAAGAGCATCCACAACTCTCATATAACCCCAAGCCCAAGCACCTAAGGCTCCGAAAGTGTAATCGGGATATATTTCATATAAGGGGCCCCCTCTTCTGCCCACAAATTGAATATCATCCGCAAGCTCCACACGGTTAAATACAACATAAGCTATATTTTTGCTTAAAAATTCTTCTCTGTAAGCACTGCCCCAAGGATAAGGAAAACACATATCACCGTCAACAACAACCGGGACCTTTCCCTCTGCTTTTTCAGGCAAAAAAACTCTGAAAGTAAAAGATAATTGCCTATCCTTCGTGCCTGTGGTTATACGATAATTATTTTCATAGATTTTCTTAACTATGAAAAACTCCGGCTTTGGCGGTTGTGTTCCGTATTGTAATTCCACAGCGGTTTTATATATTTCCTTTCTTCTTTCGGACCACTCTAAGGGAGATTTTACTCTCTCACCGCTTTCTTTCAAAAAAGGATCCGGAAGCTTCCCGAGAACCTCATATTTGGTCACTTTTATTAAATTTTCATCAAAGTCAAAATAAGATTTATCCATTTTTATCCACTCCAAATTCAAATGTCCGGCCCCCCTTACGTAGCACCAAATCCCAAAAAGTCTTGCTACGCTACGACTTTTCGGGAACCCTTGGTAGGGGGGGGAGGCTATTATACTTGGGTTGTTGGCTTTAATTATTAGGCTTCTATCGTAAAATTTGCAGTTTTGCAAATTTTACTCCTGACCACCCACCATCTTCGACGGTCCCCCCTCCTTGAAAGGAATTTGCGGTTGCAAATTCAGTTCAAAGAGGGTGAATCTAACTACTTAGGCTTTTCGGGAACCCTTGGGCTTCCCACCCACCCGACAACGAAAAAATCAACAGATTTTTTCGTGAGGGGACTAAATACTAATACTTAGTCCAGTCAAGTTCATCTTTCAAAACTACTTTTCTTCCCTCTTTTATGGAAATATTGGAGCAGATACCTATCATTATGGATTTAACACCGTCAATACAAGTGGCACCGTGTCCTAAGGGGTCTTCCTTAACTCCTCTGAATAACATATCTTGTATTCTTGCATCTCCGCCACCATGGTCCCCTATACCTTCTCCGGGATGAACCACGGTTATACTTCCATCAAGGCTGTAAACTTTCATTTCAGGCATAAGGGACTTAAAAGAATCTCCGTAATGCAATTCCAATCTACCCTTATCACCCGTTATATTACATCTAAACCCTTCATATTGTCCATAGGTGACAAGAGAGTAAGTCATTAAAATATCATCTTCATATTTACATGTGACGGAAAAAGTATCGGGAAGGTCTATATCATTTCTGTAAAGACAACGATCTCTAAAATATCCATCAGCGGATTCACATTCAAGATACATAGGTCTGTCAATGGGCACAGCGTCCCAGTTGTATTTATATTTACAAGGATTTTCACAGGTTAAACATCTTTCTCCGTGGTCCTTGTATCTGTCATCTCCCCAAAACTTTCTTTCACCAAAGGCAAAAACTTCCTTAGGAGTTCCGTCTATCCACCAGTTTATAAGGTCAAAATGGTGAGTAGACTTGTGAACCAACAAAGAACCGATATTTTTCTCATAGGAGTGCCAACGACGGAAATAATCTCCACCGTGCCAATCATTTAAAATATATTCATAATCCACATTATAAATATTACCCAAAACACCGCTTCTTATAACTTCTTTTGCTTTTGTCACATAAGGAATAAAACGATAGTTAAAGGCCACAGTTATATTTCTACCGGTTCTCTTTTGAGTATCCAAAATAGCTTTGCACCTGTCTATAGTGTTGGTCATAGGCTTTTCAGTTATAACATCCACCCCTTTTTCCATAAGGCGACAGATATATTCATGGTGAGTGGAATCCATAGTGGTGACAATACCTATATCCGGCTTTTGCTCCTCTATCATTTTGTCAAAATCTGTGTAGGAAGGAGCATACTCTATTCCCGCCAACTTCTTTAGAGCTTCTATTCGGAGAGGATTAATATCAAAAACTCCAACTATTTTAGCTGTATCTTTAAACCTTTCTTCAATAGGTTTGGCATACATCATGGAAGCTCTGCCACTTGCTCCCACCAAAACATATTTTTTCATAACAACTTCCTTTTATTAAGTGTATCACTAAATATATTATACTACTTTATATACTTTATTTCAAAAAATAAAATTTTTCCATTTTTTTGCGAAAAACAGGGGGACAGAAAGAAAATGCAAAATGCACAATGCAAAATTAAATGAAAAATGCAGAATAAACTATAAACTTTACGCTTATCGTATCTATACCCCTGCTTAAAACCCTACGAGACGGAGCTCGTGGGTTTTAATGCTCCCCTATATCCCGGGTGGGTGGGGAATAGCTCAAAGAGGGGAATTATTGGCGTCTTAATTATATAGAGCATCTACAAAGTTTAGAGCCCGCTAACCATCGTTATGCAAAGCACCACATTCTGATTTTTAACTGCTTTCGCCTATTACTAATTTTGGTTTAAATATATGCCTTTTGGGTTTTTCTATAACCGATTTGCCCTTTTCTCTTTTCTCCAACAAATCAAATATATAATTTATTGCACATTCGATTCTGTCGGGAACTCGTGTATCCGTATAGGTCAATGTGGGATAGCAAAGGTTATTTGCCACTCCGTAGTCAACTCCCGCAACGCCCACATCCTCCGGACATTTAATACCGTAATTTCTAAGAACATTCATATATTTTATGGATTGAACACTTCCTACACAAACTATGGCCTCAGGCTTGTTTTCCATATAATAATTATATAATTTAACTTCGTCAACTTGGTCAAGATCATAGTCCAAAGCAACATTGGTTACTAATTTTTCATCAAAAGGAATCCCGTGATTTCTCAAAGCATCTTTATATCCTTCAAATCTAAAGGCTTCATCACTTAAATATTCTCTGAAATCCCAGTGCAAAAAACCTATTCTTTTCTTCCCTTTTTTGGCAAAATGGTCCGTAAGCATATAACCTGCCAGTTTTTCATCACAAGCAAAGGAGGCTATTTTATCGGTGCCCATGGTGGTTGCGGCAACGGTGACAATCCCCATTTCTTTCAGTCTGTATAAATGGTCGTATTCATTGCCGGGCTTAATATCTCCAAGCCAACCGGCACGAAAGAGCAATAAAGCATCCACTCGTCTTTGAATCATTTGGTTAACCAGTTCAACCTCTTTTTCCACATAGTTCCCGGAAAGTGCCAGAACAAGGTTATACCCTTTTTCAAAGAGTTTATTGTTTATTCTCACCAAAACCTCGTCAAAGTTTTGATAAGCAAAAGGAGATATAAAACCTATCAGATTGGTCTTATTGGAATGGAGAGAAGTGGCGGCAATGGATGGGTGATAGTTTAATTCCTTAACCTTTTGCAAAACCTTTTCTTTGGTTTTTTCGCTGACATCTTTTTTATTGTTTATGGCTCTCCACACAGTTGTTGTGGAAATGCCCAACGCTTTTGCTACATCATTTATTGTTGAATAATTATTCATTTGTTTTCCAAAAAATATACTATCAATTATATTATATCACATTTTTTATAAAAATGAAAAAAATACTTGTTTCACAAGTGGCGGAACGAAGTCCCCCATCTCCCCTTTTAATATTTTTTCCAAAAAATCTGTCGATTTTTCGGAAGTCCTTACGGACACCCACCCGCCCGCATTGAAACCCCACCTTCCACGGTGCGAGGTTTCAAACAGGGGTATAGATAGGACAAACCTAATGTTTATAGTTTATTTACATTTTGCATTATTTTATACTCCCCTTTTTGAGGGATTGTTATCTTTACCCCACCGATACCCTTATAATCATAAGGTTCACAGGCCAATTCTGTATTAACTTTTTTCACAAAGGGAATAAATACTTCGACGTTATCATACTTGGTTTCAATTACAATCTCTTTTCCTTTTTTTATAATATTTACTCCGTAATTGGTATTTATTCCCGTTTGGCAGACCTTGGCCCCCGTATTAAGAACCACAGCACCTATGGGGCTTATTATAACCGTGGTCAAACAGCCAATATCATTTAAAGGCACTTTTATTGTGTCCGTAATTTTTATTTTCTTGAAAGAAATAAAATCAAAGGCTCTCTCAGATCCACCCATAGGATCATTCATTTTTTGACACAAAACATAATAATCTGAGCCTTTGGAAAGTCCCAATTCTTTCAGGTCAAGATTTAAAGTGCATTCTCCCCCGTCAGAATGGTTTACCGCATTGATTATAATATTTTCTCCCTTTCTGAAAGCATAAGCTTCATAGCTCGGGTTGTCCTTGTGCCACCAAGGGTTCTTTATTCCCTTGGGTATCAATTCAACATCTCTGTATTCAAGGGCGGCAATATGCCAAGGCATAAACTTAATATTATTCAAATGTCCCAACCAACCAAAGCAGATACAATAAGTGTTTATTGTGGGCTGAGCTCCATCGGTTCCGTAGGTGGGGCAGAATATATATCCCTTTATCTCTCCCGCCTTGGTTTCAAGCATTTGCTTTGCTATATATTTCCATTTGTCTTTTGTGGCAAGGGCTTTCCATTCTCTGTCTCGCCACTCAATATAGCCTATATTACTGAAAGGTTGTCTTCCGTTGGTAAAAAATATACCTTCCTCTGTATTATTATCAATTACCTCTCTTAACTCTTTATAGAAATCCAGCCAATCATAATTTTGAATAACTCTACTTTGTTTATAATCCAAAAGTTCCTCATAAGCTCCGGGGCCATCCATATAGAAAAAGTTCTCATTCCAACCTTTAAGTTTATCTGCATGCATATTCATCCAATACTCTTTCACTTTTGGATTCAATATTTGAAGCATAAAGGTTTTGGCTCCCTCGCTGTCGCTGGGGACTCCACCGTCTGTATAATTACCCTCTCTGTCAATGACAAAGAAATCAGGGTCATTTAATTTATAAATATCGGAATTTATGTCAAACTGAGTGTTTGTGTAGGAAGAAATTTGTGTATAAGGAGCTTGAGACCTTATATCCGGAATTATGCCCTTGACATTAGGGTGAGAAGATTTGGGAGGATCGCTTTCGCTTGCCCAGTTCCCCCAAGGAGGATTTAAAAACCATATTGTGGATGTGGTATATAAAGGAGCGGCCTGTTTTTCATATTCAACATTACCGGTCAAATACATTATATCACAAACCAAACTGTCAAGCCACTTAGGTCTTTTCACATTAAACACTTCCAAAAGTTCTTTTCTGCTGTTTACATATTTTGTGAAATCTATAAAGTCCCCTTCTATGGGAACAAGTCTTATCCTTCCTGAGGCTTTATCTGTCAAATAATCGGAAAAAACCTTTGAAGACATAGAACTCATACTTGGGTCGCAAGATGAAGGCATAACAAATTTACCGTTTACTCTGTCCCTTAATATTCCTATTCCGTATGTGTTTTTATTATTTATTCTGTATCCCTTTGCCAAAGAGGCGGATTCCTCCCCTTTGTTGTCTATTCCTAACATAAATCCTTCCGGGAAAGATTCTTTCAAAAAGTTTTCGTCATAGTCAATATTTGCTTTATATGTAATAAAACCTTCCTCTCCATTATTGATAAATTCTACTTCTTTTGTTATAGTATTATCTTCTTGTATTTCGTATATTTTATGTATTTCAATGTCTTTTAAGGTATCATTTTCACAAGATAAAACTATTTTGTTTGAAGACATATCAACATTTTTAACCTTATCGTAAATTTCCTTTGCCCAATAAGATTTATCCCTGTTTTCAAATTTGTAATAATCCTTTGAAGAGGCACATAAGAGGCGTCCCATAAATGACAATGAGAAAATTTGTCCTGTATTTTCATTTAATTTTAGGGTAATTTTTTTGTTTTTCAGTTCAATGGATTTAATACTTTGAGCGGATTCCTCTTTAACTGAGATCTTGTTTTCGCCTATTCTCAAATCGTCCAAATACCAACCCTTTTGACCTTTAGAGGAATGACCGGCAATTTCAAAAATAAACTCTCCTCTGTATTTTAGCTTATGGTTTAGTGGCAAATCCGTTAAAATATGATCTTTATTTACATAAAAGTCACAAATATTATTATCAAAATCAAGATCGATTTCAATAAAAGTCCATTCGGGAAGGGCTTTACACAAATTAATCCAATTTCCGTCAGGGTCCACAAATCTGTATGAGCCCCACACAGTGTTGTCCGAGCCTGTATAGCCTTCCATTATGCTCATAAAATTTTTTTGAGTAATAGGATCCTTTATGTTAATGTTAAAATTGTATAAGTCAACCTGACCGAGTTTTAACCAAAAAGAAACTTTAACATAGTTTTTATTAACACTTAAAGCATCTGTTCGGATGAAATATTTTTCACTCTTTCCGTCTTCAAAAAACAAGCATTTGTCCCCTACTTTTGCGGAACTATTGCTTTGGAGATATTGACTGTCGGAAGACAAAATTATGTTAGGATAATTTTCAAAATCCTCGTAATAAATACTGTCTGAATACGAAAAGACAAACAAACTCAACAATATTACAGTTAAAATTATCCTTGTCCATAAAAATCTATTCATAATAACCTCCGAATACATCCTAAAGCACATTAATCATAAGCTTTAACTATAATATTATCAAATAGGACAGAGCCTTTTTGTCCACCGTTTATGGTCCCTATTACAGGTCGCACTCTGCTCCAAGTGAGAACATCCTTTTTCTCTTTCTGAACTTCCGGCTCTTTCACTTCCCAAGCATCATATCTGCCCCACATTTCAGAATTATATAGGACACTGACTTTTCCCGTAAAATTGTCTATTACAACCTTTACATGATTAAAATCAGAGTTATAATCCGTCAACCTTACACCGTTGTAATATACGGTTTTATCATCAAATGTAAAGGCAATATTTTCCGGCTCCGGGAGATTTCCTTCAAGTTCAAAGGAAATAAAGGGAGGAGTGCCTGACTTTGAATCCAAAACTTTAAAATCAAACTCTGCACTCACATATTTGGTTCCCAAAGTTTCTGCCGGAAAAAGAAAATAATCTCTTGCGTAAGTCCAAATATTGTTTCCTATAACATTTAAAGATTTTCCTTTTTCTGTGTTCACAATATTATATTCCACACCTTCCGGCTTGTGATTGTCTTTTAAAGGGTTTGTTCCCGCTTCAAAATCAATATTGCAAACAGTATTTTCAAGGGGCTTTTCGCTGTGAGTAAATATAAATGAATGATCTCCCTTAGGCACAGTGGCTTTCAAGGATTTCATACCGGACCAAATCACTTGCTCTGTCTTGTAGGAGGTGTTTATATCGTCCCCCAAAGAATATCCCGGGATTATTATTTCAGCATCAGAGCGTCCTTCCGTATCAAAACTTATACTGTCACCTGTCTTGGCATTCTTTATTTTGGCATCCAGTTGTGTGGGAAGATAAGTATGAGTTTTGCGTCCGTTCACACTTGAAATCAAGGCGGGGCTGTGAGTAAATACAACACTTGTAATAAGTCCGTGTTTGCAAGGCACTTCAAACTCTATCTTCTCCGGGCAAACCTCACCCCACTTAATAACCACAGGCTCTTTAAATCCTTTTTTAACAACAGATGTGGGATCTATCCTCTCCGATCCGTCTTCTTGTTTAATTGTCTTGGGAGTATCATTCATTAAGAGATAATAATAATTAACCTTCTCCCCGACTTTTAGATTGGTTTTGGACACATCAAGGGTAAGTTTTACACTGTCCTTATTGGGATCGTGGTTAAATATATTGACAATGGTTTCCTCTCCCTTGGTGAAAGCATTGGCTTCAAAATAAGTGTCTTCCTTGAGCCAGTTGGGGCTTAGGGCATCTTCCAAAAGCTTAATGTCTCTGTATTCCCAAGCGGCTTCCATAAATGGGTATCTTTCAACTGTAAACAAGTTTCCCGCCCAACCATACATAATTGTGTATGAGCTTAGTGCGGGGTCAGCGCCTAATGTTCCGTATGTAGGCACGATTGTATTGCTTTCCGGTTGTTCTAATTTTTGTTGGAACAATCCGAGAGCTATTTGTTGCCATTCATCGGTCAATTGTTGTTGCCAAATAGGGTCTCTGTATTCTATATATGAAAAAGAGGAGTAAGGCATAAGTCCGTTGGCAAAAATAACGGCTTCCGGGTTAACGCTTTTAATTGTCAAATAAAGGTCCTTTACATATTCAAGCCAATCGTAATTTTGTGTGACATCCATTAATGACCAGTCAATTTCTTCCTGACCGTAGCCGGGACCGTCAGTGTAGTAATAGTCCAGTTTCCACTGTCTCAATTGGTCCGCATGCATATCAAGTAAAAGCTTTTTCATTTCCGGCCTTAAAATTTGAGGATAGAAAGATGGTCCGTGGGTGGAGTCGGAGTTAATACCCGTGGATACAGGCTCTCCCTCTCTGTCCTTAACAGTCCAATCCAAATGATCTCTGTATATATCACTTTCTTCGTCAATACAGAAGTTATTATATTTGGCAATTCGTGCGTTGGGCATTTTGCTTCTGTGTCCGGGAGCCACTTGGTGAGTTCCGGGAAATTTTCCGTCAGGATTTTGGTGGTATCCTCCCCAGTTTCCCCAAGGTGAATTAAACATCCAAATAGTTTGGGTGACGATTAAAGGCTCTGCCATTTTGTGGAAGGGTTCCATACCGTTTTGGAGATACATGGCGTCGCTTACCATTCTCTTTGTCCACTCGGGAGTATCTATTTCGTATAAGGCTTTATACTCAGGGAGATCTCTGTAATATTTGTCAAATACGGCTAAGTTGCCTTGGAAGAATTTGTATACAACCTCACCGGAAACTCTCTCGTCAGGTTTTAAGAAATCCGTAAATATTTTTGCATCAAAGCCCGTGGGGTTTCTCTTGGCTCCGCCTCTCATAACATATCTGTCGTTTACTTTATACCTGAATGCTCCGAAACCTAAGGAGAAATCCTTTTTGATAAGGACAGGAGCGGCACCGTTTCCCGCTTGCTCGGCAGGGGCTTCGTCATCCGTTTCCATTACCTTTCCCTGAGCCACAACTTTTCGGGAAACCAAGGCACCGTAGCCTGTGGATTGTTTTTTAAAATCGGGATTTACGGTTCCGTTGGAGGTCAGTTTTACAAAGAACCCCTCCCGGTCTTTGGTTTCAAAGGAAGTCTTTTTGGTATATTCACCACTGTCGGTTACAGAGTATTCTTTGATTATTTTAAGTTCCGGGGCAATGATGTTTTCACATTCAACATATATTCCCCATTTCTCGTTTTTGATTTTTTTGACTATATCATAAGTTTCAAAAATATTGGAGATATTTGTTAATCTTTCAATGGTGTATGTATCTTTTGATTCGTCCAAAACTCTCTCTTCACCATACCACAAACCGCACAAAGCACCGTTTTTCTTGGAAATTGCAATGGTAATGTTATCTTTGTTGTATTTGGCAAATTTACCGTCAATATCTTTAAGGCTTTCAATGGGTTTATTGGCTTGATATGGCTTGATGTTTTCTATTTTGGCGGTCATTTCCACAGGTTTATCTATGTTTTGAGCACCACAGGCAAGCCAAACCTTTCCGTCCCATTGAGCAGGAGCAAATTCCTTGAAATCAAGAGTTATCTTGTTATCATTTATCTTATTTGATATATCTACATAGCTTTCTTTAAAATTATATCTTTGAATAAGAGACATGGAGGCATCGTCATATATCCAAGAGCCCACTCTCTTATCGTATCTCTTATCCGAACCGCAACCGAAGCCCAGCCAATATCTGTTCAAATATCCGTCTTTGGTATGAAAATCCAAGATAAAGCCCAAAAATGAGTTGTCATCTCCGGGGCTTACCTTTGGAACATTGTTTAAAGAAAGATTTATTTTATCCGAATTAGATATTTCAATGGCAGAAAAAGCATAGCCTGCCCCTTCATTTGCTTTGAAATTAAAGGTCATATCATCATATTTTGCGCTAAAACCGTCTTTGTAAGCGTATACATCGTTTTGTGAAGATAAAACAATAAATTCTTTTGAAGGAGTAAAGTTAATGTTTCCTTCTTTGAAGTCCTGTTCCCCTGAGGCATTGGTTTGAATTGTTTTTTCAATAGTTGGAACAGACACTTTCCAGTCTGCAAACACAGCCGGAGGAAGAGGACCTACATAAGCTTCTCTTAAGGGGCCCGCACCCACATTTAGATATTCCTTTCCCATATTGATACCCATAAACAAACCGGGCATAGATTTCCCGGGAACCGTAATAAACTTTTCACCGGAGAATATGGCTATTTTTTCTGCGGAATTGGTTTTGGCAAGGACTGTAGCTTTGTAAAAAACCTCGTCCTCTTCTTCCATTTTCACAATTGTGCCATCATCTTTAATTCCCCCATAATTATCCGGCATAATGAGAGCAAGATTTTTAATTTCTGTTAAATTGTTTAGGGGACCCGTGGAAAGTTTTGGGTTTCCGAAATAGGGGTAATCCAGGTGGATTCTGTTTTCAATATGCTTGGTCATTAATCGGATTGTAATATCCTTACCCTGATACTCGGAAAGGTTTATGGCGTCGGGATACCATTTCAGCTTTACATAGTTGGCTTTATACTTTAAATCAAAGCCTGTGCCGTCATCAATCCATACGGAAAACTCCACACCCCCGGGCATCTCGGAGCCGGGAGGCGCCATACCCCAACCGATGGAGTAGTTAAAGGTAAACCAAGGACCCGGGTCATTCATATCCGCCTTGGCAAAAGCCAAAGAGATAAGAACAAAAAACAATAAAATAACCAATAATACTTTTTTCATACTTCTATCCTTTATCCTTATATATTTTAAATTTTATCCCCCAAAACCCTAGGCTTGCTTCAATCTGTCCCCCTAAACCGTAGGTTTGGGGGGTGGATTTTTGCCGAAGGCAAAAAGACGGGGGGATGGATATGTGCATTTTGTCCCCCTAAGCCGATAGGCTTGGGGGGTGGCAGTCCGAAATTGTTTCAAGGGCTCCCAAAAAGTTTCGCTTTTCTATCAATGAACCCCCTTTAGGGGGGCTACGAGGAAAATCTTTGATTTTCCCGTGGGGGGGCCGTGCGAAACTTTTTGGGAATGAAACTGACGGGGGGATGGATATGTGCATTTTTCATTTCTTTCTACTTATATTTTAACATAAACAACAATAATAATTCAAGGGTTAAACAGCTATTTTTTGCAAAAATAAACAAAAATCAAAAAAAATCGTGCATACCTTTTTGTATTATAAAGCAACTAACGAATAGTCTATATTATAACCACATTTAAAAACTTTTGTCAAGGGTTTAAACCCCTTTTTTTAAAAATTTTTAAAAAAAATTGCCCCTATAAGATAGGGGCTGTTTTTAATCCTAAGATTTATTGAGCTGCGGGGTTCCAATATGGATTTGCATGACCATAACCGGGATCGCCGGAAGCATAATATGCCAATGTATCTGAGGTTGTATTTGGTCCTGCTTTATAATAATGTGCGTGACCATCTACAAAACAAACATTTCCGCCGCCTATATGACGAGTGGAACTGGTAGGTCCGGAATATTGTTGTTCCCATAAACATGCATATATTTCATTATAACAAACTCCTTCAGAGGCTTGGAAAGAATCACCGATATAAATAAGCTTTGAAGTTTCTTTAACCTCTGTTAAAACGAGAGGGCTTGTTCTCCAAGTCATATATTTGTCACCTCTATCACAAAAATGAATAAATGCGTTTTCGGCATAACCTAACATTTTTTTATTATTGGGACAAATAAACATCTGTGCATTTTTCACATAAGGAAAAATAGCATCTCTCCAAGTTGACCAATTACCGCTAACACCGGCAATAGCGTCGTTGATTGCATAATTTGAACCAACTTCTGTGATGTTATAGTAGGCAATAATCGGAGGAAAACCCTCGTCATAGTCGTCTATATACAATGTAATAGCAGTTCCTATCTGCTTAACATTGGAAAGACAACTTGCCTGTCTTGCCTTTTCTCTCGCCTGTGCGAACACAGGAAACAATATGGCTGCCAAAATAGCGATGATTGCTATGACAACCAACAACTCGATAAGGGTGAAACCCTTTTTCACTTTGATCATCTTTATGATCCTCCTGTTTTAATTTATTTTTATTTTATCTTAATTATCCCTTTTAGGATAAATAAAATACTATTTTGCACCTATTTTATCAAGATATGCAATAAAATTTTAATTGAGTATTATTGTTATTCCCAACTTTATTATACCATATTTGAAAAACATATATCAATAAGCCTTTATTCATAAAAATTATTTTCTTATAAAAAGTCTTGCAAACCTTTAAATTACTAAAACTTGATAATATTAACAAATAATGATATAATTTAATTGATTAAGGAGATGAAAAATGACCAAAAAGCAATATATTATCAACTATGTTAAAGAACAAATTAAAAGCGGTAATTGGAAACCGGGAAAAAAAATACCCAGTGAAGAAGACATTGCGGCAGAATTGGGATGTTGTAAAAATACTGTTCGTTTAACTTTCAGCGAATTGGAAAAGAACTATCTTGACAGACGCCATGGGTCCGGCACTTTTATTAAAAACAAAGAGAAAAAATATATATTAATAACCACATCTTCTGACTCAACCGAAGGAGACATAAAAAAAATATATAGGTTCTTCTTTAAAATAATCAATAAATATATAATAGACCATCAATTAAAACCAATATATTTCGTTGCAAACAATGTATCTGATATCAAAAACTCTATTGAAGGTATTAAAAACGAAATTGCCGGAGCAATCGACTTTTACGGAAACATAAAAGACTTGGAATATATAAGCAAAAAAAACATACCCATTATTACCACATTAAAATATAAATATTCCGTTTATCCCAATGTTTTATTTGATTACTATGCTTTTTATAATGAAATAATACATCAAATTCAAATAAACAAAAGTAAAAATGTATTGGTATTTGCCATAAAAAGACACAGAACTCCTTTTCCCGATTTGTGGAACTCCTACCCTTTTTGTTTGGAAAATGAGATTTTTTCGGCTTATGATTTCCACTCCATAGATTATTTAAAAAGTGATGATTTCGGTGAAGAAGCTATTTTAAATATTTTAGACAATATAAATAAGAAACCGGATATGGTTATTTTTCTTGATGACAATTTATTTTCAATAACAAAGGAATATTTTGATTCCTATAATCATATTTTTAAAAAATGTAAAATTGTGACTCACTCAAATGTCAATTATTCATTTAGAGACAACTATGACATAACAAGAGTGCATTTTGATTTTTATAAAATAGGTAAAGCCGTAATTGATTTAATGTTTAAAATCATTAATAAAGAAGACATTATTGAACATAATATTCTAATAAAACCGGAAGTTATAAAAAGTTCAGATTAACTTAAAAACCAACAATTTATAAAACATAAAAAACTCCCCTTTATTTTCCCAAAAGCTAAGAAAATAAAAAGGGAGTTGTATTTTTATTTATAAAAACCACTACTTCAACACTTCAAGATCAAAATGGTTTAGTCCCGGCTTGAGTTTTAAGGTTATAGGATAATTGGATCTAAGCATAAATCGTCCTGTTATTTGGTCATACCAATTCCATCCCAATTTATACAAACTGTGATGCCATTTTCCGTTCCACCAAAAGCCACCGAATTTCAACCCCGGCATTATATCACATTCAAGGTGGAAAAGTTCTGCCTCACTGTTTTTATTCTCAATCCAAATCTCATAACGAGTGCCCACAAGCTCTTTGCGAACAATTTTAATATAGTCATTTGGCTTATCACTCATAAATGTGCTTTCGTTATTGCCTTTTTTCAAATCCCCGAAGAATATAACCAAGTTTTTATCTCTTATATCTTTAAATCTCTTAATAAATCCTGTGGTCTTTATATCCTCTTGCTTTACATAATCGGGAATATTGCTTTGCCAGCAGACACAAGCATAGTCTTCAAGGTCATATTCACTTGTCATAATCCATTCACAGAGTTCATACCAGGCCTTGTCATCCACAATTTTAATTCCCGCAGTGGGATTGAGAGAAGTTTTTACCTTCATATATACTCTCAGTTCGTCGTCAAAAGGATATTCAATATCTATGCTTTCGGGAATTTTGGTATAGTCATATCTGCGAACATAACTGAATTTTCGTTCTTTGCTAAACCAATACTGTTTTTTATCATCACAATAAACAATAAATGGTTCGTAGACAGCATCTTTCCCCTTGTTTCTGATATTAGGCACCAAGTCTTCGCTGATATATACCATCTCTTGGTTTGTGGGAGTGGTTTTTCTCATAATATCACAAAAATCACTTATGGTGACTCCCTTTATTTTGAGTTCCAAGCACTCTTCAAGCTCTGAATAATAGGCTTCAGTATTGGAAGGGTTAAAAGTGGGGAATTGACAATATCTTTCCAAACTTTCCGGTACTTCCCCTTCATCTATCCAACAGGCTTCTATTTGAAGAGGAATATTAATGATAGGATTCCATTTTCCGTTTTCTGCATATTCTCTTATGGATTTTTTGTGATAATCTTCTTGGTCAAGTCCGTATGAGCGATTAACCATTTCCAAAACATTCAAGCAATAAGCGGCACCACGAGCGTGTTGCAAACATTTATATCCAATGCCAAAACTGCCTATTCCCCAGTGAACGCCTATGGGGTTATCTCTGTTTTGGCTTGGCACATTGTGATTTTCTTCACTTATATAGAAAGGTCCCGGAGGGCAACCTCTGTGTCTGATACCTTCCGTATAAGCTCCCCAGTTATACCCCCACAAGTTGGTAATTCCAAGGTCCTTCATTACTTTCACGGTTCTGTGATCTATAAAAGCATTGGCAAAGGTTTTAAGGTCTTTACCGAAAAGCCTTTTATAATCTTCACTCATAAATTTTAAAGCCTTGTAAATGTCTTCATCGGTCATGGAATAAAAGCCCACATGGGTGACCAATTCGTCTTGAAAAACAATATCCTTAGGTCGCTTTATGCCCGCTTCTTCCACCCAAGGCTGATATCTCTCTTCCTCTCCACGCAAATAGTTTTCCGTAAACATACCCGCTTCAAGAAGAGCCACTTCGTCACCGTATTTTTCCATAAACTCCTTATACATATCTTGATACAAAACCATAGATCTGTGATCTGAAAGCCAAGTTATGGGAATATTATAAATTTCGTGACAAAATCTGTGAATTTTGTTAATGGCTTCCATCTGTCCGTGATAATCCGGGGGATCATTTTCCACAAAGGCGGGAGGCATTTCCCTTACCATGATACTGTTGGTAAAAAAAACATTTTTCATAATATATCCTTATTAACTACTTTTTTCCTATTTATATTTTAACACAAACAACTCTTATAATTCAAGGATTAAAAAGGCTTTTTTAAACAAAAGAACAAAAATCAAAAAAAGTTATGCAAACCTTTTTCATAAAAAAATAAAGGCTAACGAATAGCCTTTATTAAATTAAAAGGGACATCTCCCCTTTTGCATTCCCTCGCTTTGCGAGATAAAGGGGACCATTGAAATCAAGGGGCTCTGTCCCCTTAGATTTCAAGGAGGGGTATAGATACGATAAGCCTAAGGCTTTTCGATAAATTTATTGTTGTGCAACAAGCCAATAGTCAACATAAGCATTTGGATTTAATTCAACATCCAACAAATCTGTCTTGAAGAACTTGGCATGTGTGTCAAGCATTACAACATTTTGTCCGCCGTTGTGGCCTGCGTAAAGTCTTCCGCCATTCTTTTCTGACTTAAATGAACCGGGGTAAGCTCCTGTATAACCTGCCCAGTAATCAGGGGTAGATTCACACAAGAAAACTCTTTGACCGGCAACTTCATCTATTTCGGCTCTTGATAGGAATCTATCAGTTGAAGGAGCAACACAAGACATTGTATTTTCTTGATACATAACCTTGTTGGAAGGACAATAATAAAGAGGGTATGTGGCACGGGCTTCCGGTTGCCACGGTGATGCCAAATTCCAGTCCGTAGGCACGTTATCAGCAATATGAGATTTATTGCCTGAATAAGGGGCAAGGTATGAGTGAATACCGCTGTATGGTGCAGGAACGCCCCATCCCCAACCTGTTCTGAATCCGCCTTCCCAGTCGTCAAGGTAAAGTGCGAAGGCTGTTCCCAGTTGTTTCATATTGGACAAACAACTTGCGGCTCTTGCCTTCTCCCTTGCCTGTGCGAACACGGGGAAAAGTATGGCTGCCAAAATAGCAATGATTGCTATGACAACCAACAACTCGATTAGGGTGAAACCCTTTTTGATTTTGATCATTGTAATGATCCTCCTAAATTTATGTTATTTAAAGGCTAATAATCAAACTTTAGGTTTTTTCTTTAGCCTCCAATTATATTATAGCATATTTACACATTTAATTTCAAGCAAAATTCACACAAAAAAAAGAAAAAAAACAGTGGTTTGAAAGAAAGTCGTGCATACAACTTGATTTTTCAGATAAAATTCCTTATAATATTAATAGGAGAGTTTATATTATGACAAAAAAAGAAATAGTTATAAATTACATTAAGGATCAAATCAAAGAAGGCAATCTGAAGCCCGGAAAAAGAATTTTAAGCGAAGAGGATTTGTCTCTGAAATTAGGGGTTTCAAGAAACACATTAAGATTGGCTTTTAACGTATTAGAGCAAGAAGACTTTATTGAAAGGCGTCACGGTAGCGGCACATATATCAAAAAGAAAAACCAAGATAAAAAGTATATTTTAATTATATCCACTACTTTTTCCACAAACGGAATTATAAGAAAATTATACAGATTTTATTTCAAAATTCTCAACAGATATATATTCGAAAAAGGGTATGAACCCAAATATTTTATAGTTAACAATCTTACCAAAATTAAGGATGCCATATCAAATATAGAAAGTGAAATTGCGGGAATCATATCTTTTGCTATATCTGATGAAAATTTACAAAATTTTATTAACAAGAAAATACCCATTATCAATACTCTTTCACTGGTGCCCACAAGAATTCCCAATGTAATGGTTGACTATTGGACATTATATAAGGAGATTGAAAGAATTATAGAAGAAGCAAAAGCAAAGGACGTTCTCATATTTTCACTATACAGAAGCAGCCAATCAATTGACCAAACATATTATTATTTTCCCTTTAATATAGAGCATTCCTATTTTTCAAAATACAATCTCAAAAAAATAAATTTTTTCACCGAAGACAACGACGGAGAAGGGGAAATAATAGAAGTTCTTAAAAGCATAAAAGAAAAACCGGATATGATTGTGTTTTTTGACGATAACTTATTTAATATAGCATCTTTCTATTTTGAAGATTATCCCCATATTTTTAAAGATACACCTATTGTGAATCAATCCAACGTCACCTATAACTATAGGGGAGACTATGATATTACAAGGTTGGAGTTTGACTTTTACGAAGTAGGACGAGCAACAGTAACCTTACTTGATGACATAATTCACAACAGACCCATCTCGGAAACCAACATAATGATTAAACCCCATATAAAAACAAGAGAAGAAGACTAAAGTCTATCAACTTGAAATTAAATCTAAAAAGTAATATAATTATATTGATGAAATAACTAAGGAAGTTATAAAATGAAACGATTTTTAAAAGGGGCATTGCATGTTCACACATCTCTCTCCGATGCAAAAATATCCCCCCAAAAAGTTGTCCGAAAATACAAAGCCCAAGGTTTTGACTTTATTGTATTCACGGATCACAAATATAATTTCAACATTCCGGATTTTGTAAATGACGATATGGGCATGATATTAATAGGTGGTGTAGAGCTTGATGTTGGTATCAAAGAAGAAGATGATTACAAAACCATGCCCAACGAAGATCTCCGTGCCACCCTTATAATGTCAAGAATGAGAAACGAATTTGACGACCTCGCCTGGCCTCACGTAAATGCCCTTGGTGTATACAACACAAATATGAAATTCAAAGTAGTGGACGGTGACGTGCCAAAAACCTACGAAAATATGATTGATGTCATAAATCAAAACAAGGGTATCCCTATGATAAACCACCCCAACTGGTGGTTCTGCACAAGCCTTCGAGAACTTTTGCAAGTGAACAGAAATTATCTTATGGAAATCGGTGCTTGTTGTGAATGTGACTACGGCGGAAATCATAACAAAGAAAACATAGAGCAAGTGTGGGATATACTCCTAACCAAAGGCAAAAAAATATTCGGAACCTTCACAGACGACAGCCACCACTTTAACGACGAATATAATAATGAAGACTTTGACCCGGATTGCGGTGTGGGTTATGTTGAAGTATGGGCTGAAAAGAACGAAGAAAGCATATTGAATGCCATAAAAGCGGGAGAATTTTACTCTTCCAACGGTATTTATTTGGACGAATACACTGTTTCAGATAAGGGAATAAGTATAAAAGTTAAGCCTGAAGAAGGGGTTAAATATGCCATAATGTTTAAAGGTAAAATGGGAATACTTCTCAAAACCGTTTACGGAACAGAGGCACAATATACCTTTGACGGAAATGAATGGGAAGACTATGTTCGAGTAAAGGTTGTCAGCAACAAGCTAAAAGGAGACGATGACACCCATTGGCAAGTGGAAAGAAGACAATATTTTGAAGCCCTCTACACCCAACCAATTCTCAGAAAAAAGGGGGTTAAGTAAATGAAAAAATATTTAAAAGGTGCGTTGCACGTTCACACAAATATTTCCGACGGTCTCCTGCCACCACAGGAAGTTGTGGCAAAACTCAAATCCAAGGGTTATGATTTTATAGTTTTCACTGACCACGGAAACAATTTTAATCTCTCGGACTTTATCACAGATGATATGGGGTTGGTCCTTATTCCCGGAGTGGAAATCAACCAAGACCCTGCCTATCACAGAAACGAATTCGGCATTGAGCCGGACATTCACATGAACGCTTTAGGCGTTAGGGGTTACAATAGTGATTGGAGATTTATAGAAGAAGGTGATGTTGCCACATCTATTGAAAAAACTCTTGACCTCATAAGAGAGCGAGGAGGTGTGCCTACGGTTAATCACCCCAACTGGTTAGTGGGAATGAGTATTCGTGAAATGGTAAACGTAAACAGAGATTTTCTTATGGAAATAGGTGCGGCTTTTGACTGTTGCTACGGAGGAAACCACAACAAAGAAAGCCTTGAAACCATGTGGGACATTCTTCTCACAAAAGGCAAAAAGGTCTACGGAGTTTTTACCGACGACAGCCACCGATACAACGACGGTCCGAGCGAGGTAGGTTTTGATCCGGGATACAATTTAGGTTATGTGGAAGTTTTTGCGGAAAGAGATGAAAAAAGTATCTTAGAAGCATTAACCAAGGGAGAGTTTTACGCATCCAACGGTATTTATTTAGATGAATACACAGTGACGAACAAAGGAATTAAAATCAAGGTTAAACCGGACCTTGAGAGCAACGGTCACAATGGTGTAAAAATCGAGCCCCACGAAGGGGTTCGATATGCCATAATGTTTAAAGGCAAAATGGGAATGCCTCTCAAAGTGGTTTACGGAACCGAGGCGGAATACACCTTTGACGGAAACGAATGGGAAGACTATGTTCGTGTGAAAGTTGTCAGCAACAAGACCAAAGATTCAGAATGGCAAGTGGAAAGGTGGCAATACTACGAAGCCCTCTTCACCCAACCCGTGTTTAAATAATTCACAATGCACAATAAACGATAAGCTTTAGGCTGGTTTTATCTATAGCCCTGCTTCCCACTCCCAAAAAGTGTCGTAAACTCCACTTTTCGGGAACCCTTGGGAGTAAAACCTCGCACCAGGTTGGGTGCGGGTTTCAATGCTCCCCTTTATCTCGCAAAGCGAGGGAATACAAAAGGGGAGATAAAGAAGAAATCAAAACAAAAAAAGAGCCGGAAGGCTCTTTTTTTTATGCGTTCAGCATAATTTTATACACCCTGTTTTTAGGCAGGTCAAGGTCTTTCATAACCTCTTTAACCGCGTCTTTCTTACTCATTCCCCTATCAATATTTTTTTTCAGACAGTCCAATATTTCATCATCAGTTATCTCTTTCACAAGGGGAGTAGATTTATCCACCACCACCACAATTTCACCTTTCACAGGTTTTTGTGAAAAATAATCCACAAGTTCTCTTGCTTTGCCCCTTGGAGTTTCCTCAAAAAGTTTTGTGAGCTCTCTTCCCACACAAATCTCTCTATCCGGCATTATCTCATCAATAATTTTAAGAGTATCCACAAGCCTGTTGGGAGATTCATAAAAAGCCCAAGTCAATTCTAAAGTTTTTTTACTCTCAAAAAAAGCCTTCAGTTCACTTGTTTTCTTAGGTAAAAACCCAAAAAAGGCAAATTCTCTCAAATCAAAACCGGAAAGAGTAAGTGCCGTCACAACGGCACAAGGTCCGGGAATGGCTTCAATATCTATTCCTTCTTCAATGGCACGAGAAACCAAACTGTCCCCGGGATCGCTTATGAGAGGGGTCCCGGCATCAGATACCAAAGCCAAACTTTTCCCCTCTTTCAACATATCAATAAATTCATCAAGTTTTTTGGGGTCCGTGAACTTGTGATATGAAGAAGTTTTTGTGTCAATATTATATTTTACAAGAAGTTTATGTGTGACTCTGGTGTCTTCACACAGAATTAAATCAACTTCTTTCAATACTCTCAAGGCTCGCAAGGTTATATCCTCCATATTGCCTATGGGAGTGGAAACTATATATAATTTAGTCATAGTATTTTATATTTTCAAATCACAAATCACAACACGTGGTGCTTCGCACCACAATTTTGATTTTTGATTTTCTATTTTAGATTTTTAAAAGTGCTCTACTCTTTTAATTACTTCTCTCTTTAAATCCTCATCTAAGTTATTAAAATATTCTGAATAACCACCTATTCTGACAATCAGATTTTTATATTTTTCCGGATGTTTTAGGGCTTCAAGGAGCTCCTTTTGGTCAGCTACGGTTGCCTGCATTTGCATACCATCTAATTTAAAGAAAGTATCAATCATAGCAACTATCTTATCTTGCTCTTTCTTTTTAGTAAGAGAGGATTTATTTATTCTTATATTAAATACGGGAACGGTTATAAAATTGGGAAGGGGCAATTTTGTAACGGATTTTATAAGAGCTGTAGGTCCCTCTGTGTCATCTCCTTGTGTTGCTCCTATACTGTCTCCAAGAGGATCTTGGGCATGTCTGCCGTCAGGAGTTGCCCCTACATTTTTACCTAACATAGCATAAGTGGTAAACAAATTAAATGTAGAGCCCCAAGGACAGTGATCTCCTCTTGTGCCTTTTTGCTTCAAAACCAGCTCTGTGCATTGTTTTAAATAATCCGCATAAATCTCGTCTACTTCATCACAATCCTGTCCGAATTTCGGAAGTTTGTTTATATCAGATAGGAGTTTCTCATATCCCACAAAATCATTTTTACAGGCATCTATAATTTCTTTGTTTGTATATTTCTTGCCAAAGCCTAATTTTTTTAATGTATAAAGTGCGTTGGCAACATTGGAAGTTCCCCCGAAACCCATACTGGCGGCGTTATATCTTGCTCCTCCTGACTGATAATCCAAACCTTTATCAATACAATCATCCACCAAAAGAGACCTAACGGGAAGAGCCACATATTTAGATTTTAATTGCATATCAAGAGCTACTTCAGCTGTAGCTTTCAAAAGAGATATTTTTGTGCTGTTTATAAATTTATTATAAAAATCTTTATAGGATTTACTATCTTCCAAATATTGATACATACATCGTTCAAATATTAAAAGATTCTGCAATCCGCAGGAAGTGGAGCCTGTATTACTCATTCCGTTTATGTTTGGCTCTGTGCACCCACCAAAACACATTCTCCACATATCCTTTTTAGCGACTTTTAATTTTCCGGCATAATTTTGAAGGAAAAGTTTATTATTATAAAGAGCCGGCTGACCGGAACCTGATTTCCAATCTTCAAGAATTAGTTTTTTTGTTTCTTCACTTTCTGTTTCCTTATAGAGAAAAGAAATTTGAGGACGACGGAAATTTTTGGCTGATTTTAATATTAAGTGAGTTAAGTGATTGGTTCCGTCCTCACCTTTTTGGTTTATTCCACCTACGGTCACATGAAAACCATTCGTTTTGTCTATATTTCTCCAAAGGTCTTTTAAAAGCTCTATAGCCTGATCATCGGGAGTATCTTTTAAATATGGATAAAGATATTGGTCTAATCTGCCTAAATTATCACAGTCATCAATATAATACATAAAATTGATACAAACCAGGGCTTCATAAAAATCTCCGGCAGGCTTAAAAGGCACTTTCATAAAAGCTTTAATTAATCGCTTATCAGGATTTGTTGCACTTTTCAGAAGTTTTATAATTCTTTTATGTAATATTTTTATGGCTGAATAGGTGACTTTTAAAGCATTATAAAAAGGAGGATTTTTCTCTTGATTTTTTTTAATTCGCTCTAAATAAGAATCCAATCCCTCACGAATAATTCTGTCATAATTAATGGTTGAGTGAGTCCAACTTAAGCCACCGGAAATGTTTTCTTTATTACAAACCTGACCCGGAGCGTAATAAACAAGGTCTTGGTAGAGTTTTTCAAAAGCTTCTTTATTCTCATGAGAAACAGAGGCATAAGTGCTTTCAAATTTGGCCATATCCATTCCCAATAAACCTATACAATAGGAGTATAATCCTAAGGACTCCCCTGTTGAATAGAAAGAAAACTTTCCTTCCGGATAAAAGGCATTACTTTCATGTTTTGGCAAAGATGAATGCATAAAATGACACTCAATAGCTTTTGCTACCTTTTCATTTCTTGATTTATTTATATTTTTTGCGTATCCCGCAAGGTAATACTCACCTAAGTTTATAAGTTCTTCATATAATGTCATCTCTCACCTATATCAAATATATTCCTTTATTTTTCAGGTTTTTTCCAATCCCATATTTTTTCATAGGGTTTGAAGGGTGTTTTATAATAATATGGCAAAAGTTCTTCACCTTCTTTTAAATTCATAATCAAATTCACAAGCAAGGTGCTGTCTTCTTGAGTATGTGAATGATATCCTCTTCTAAAATACCATTTTAAATTATCCTTACAACCTAAAAAATCATATACCTCTTTGGCTGCCTCTGAGGTTTGCCATGAGCCTATTGGATTTGTCCACAAGTCATTTGCAGCCTCACCTACAAGTAAAACTCTTGGTGCAACCAAAGCTTTTAAATAATGGCAATCAAAAGGAAGGTCTGCTTCATTATCAACATATTTTCCCATATCTTCACCTACCCAGAAGTGGACAGCATTCCATAAATCTTTAAGTGTTTCTCCCGGTTCTTTAAAGCCATCCTCTCCTTCTCCCTCAAAATGGATTCTGTAACAAGAACAAGAACCGCAATTTGATTGATTTGGATTTACTATTTTTGCTCTTTCATCCAAAACTCCTGCCAGCATAGCGGTTTTAGCTCCCCTGGAATGACCTGTAAATGTCAATAAAGACATATCAAACATATCTAATTTTTCCAAAACATCTGCACATCTCATAAAACCCCAAGCCCAAGCTCCTATAGCTCCAAAGGAATAATCCGGATAAATTTCATATAAAGGACCTTTTCTTCTCTCCGGTCCCATATCATCCGCCAATTCACATCTATTAAATGTGGCATAAGCAATTCCTCTTTCAAAAAAAGGATCATAATAAGAATGATTTATAGTTTGAAAACACAAATCCCCGTCAAGAACAATGTTTGGTCGCTCCACACCTAAGGGAATCATCAGTTTCATAAAGAAGGTTAATTGCTTTTCTTTTGTCCCGCATATTATTCTGTAAAAACGAGTTTGAAGATTTTTGTGATATTCATTTGAATTTGATAGATATATAAGGTCATACTTTAAAACTTCAGGCTGGGGAGGTATGGTTCCGTATTGAAGTTCTACGGCATATTTATATATCTCCTCTCTTCTTTTATCCCAATCTTCTTTTGTTTTAACTCTTTTGCCGTTATCAAAAAGAAAAGGATCCGGAAGCAAGGAGAGAACCTCATATTTAGTCACAGTGATTAAATTCTCATCAAAATCAAAAAAACTTTTATCAAAACCGTAAGAACACATAGGAATAACCAAAAATAGAATTATAATGATATATTTCATTTTTCTTCACCTAACGAATACATTTATATTATACAACATTTTAATAAAAATGTCATTTTTAAAAAAAAAGGGAGTAGATACTCCCTTTATGAAACTTGATTAATTAATCTAAACAAGCATCAAAACTTCCATGATAAGGAATAGAGTTATAAACATTCATATCATCTGAGCCAAAAGGTATTTTGTCATCTGCACTTCTGCCGTCAGTTGGCTTAACACCAAAGGTTCTGTATGTGACACTTCCGGCTTTGGCAAATTTGGCATGACCATCCGCATAAGTAAAGTTCATTCCTCCGTTATGAGGCACACCACCATCCCAAGTGGGAAGAATTCCTACTTGTGTAAAATTAACATAATTATTATTGAAGTTTCTGCAAGGTCTGTAAAAGACTCTGCCGTTTTTACAGTCACCGGAAGCCAATTCATTAAAAAACATAACTTCAGAAGGACGAGAAAGAGTAGCTAATGTAGCTAAAACACCACCCGGAGCACATGTCACCAAAACAGCATTAGCTGCATAAGAAGAACCGGGATATCCAAATCCAAAATCTTTAACGATTTGAGATTTTCCGGCAGC
>JAFSVJ010000011.1 GCA_017445025.1 Abditibacteriota bacterium
AAAAGGATTTTGCCATAGCCTTTTCTTTTTAGATTGTTATCAATACATATAGGCCCCATAGTGAGAATTGGGATAACTCTGCCGTCATCAGCTTTTATTTCTGCCTTAAAGAAACAGTTTTGGCCTATGATGTCATCACCTTTTTTCATAACAAAATCAAGATCCTTAACAAAGCCCTCACAATCTCTCAGTTTGTGTATCAGCAAATGCTCATAAGCTCCCGGTCTGTAAACGTTCCAAAAACTATCTCTAACAAGAGCTTCTACCTTTTCATAATCTTCCTCAGTTTCGTTATATATTGAAAGATAATCTTCTTTATAAAACAATAATACAAGAAGTAAAAAAAAGTTTAAAGGTGGCAGGAAAAGAATTATATAATGCCACGGCTTAAGTCCCACTGCTCTCAATCTTCTTATAAATACAGATAAGGTCAAAACAAAAAAGATAAAAATCAATGAAAGACTTATCCAAATATTGAAAAAGAAAAACGGAAAACAAATATACCATAATGCTAACAATATAAATAAAACTATACCACTGATAAAAAACTCACTTCTGCTTGCTTTGCCTTTAAAATCTTTCCAATTTGCCCAAAAATTATTATTAAATATCTTATTCCAATTGTGTTTAAAATATATTTTATCACCTGTTTTAGAACCTTTAACAAAAACAGCCAATACTAATAAATAAACTAAAATAGAAGTTCCTATTACAGAAAATATCAAAAGTCTATGAAAAGAGGTCTCAACATTAAATATATTTTTAAACAGATTATCTAACGTATTTTTAAAACCTATAGAAAAAGCCAGATTACATATAAACAAAGTTTCAAATATATACTTATTTGATTTATTTAAATTTCTCAATCTTTTATACAAAACAAAGGGAATTACCAATAAACATAATAATAAGGATCCGGATAGAACCAAAAAAGCTAAAGACTCATGACCAATAAAATTATGTATTTCAAGACTAAAAGTGCTTTGTAAATAATAAATCAAAGCAAATACTAATATTGAAACTATTAAAGTAATATTAAATTGTAATCTGTTAAAAGGAAAGTTAATATCAAAAAACTTTTTCATATCATTCTCCAAGGAGTATTCAATTTTATTATACTACTTTTTTCAATAAAAAGCAAAAATCTATAATTTGACAAAGAAATAACATTTTAGTATAATATATATATAACAAATAGGACTTCTTATGAACACACAAATTTTAAAAGACAATATAATATTAAATATAATTAAAGACACCTTGGGAGATGCTTACAAGGACAAAGTTTTTCTCTGTGGCGGTGCTGTTCGTGACTTCATCCGCGGAAAGGAAAGCGAAGATATAGACATTTTATATTTAGGTGACATTAATGACTTAATCCAAACCTTTAAAAACAAAGGTGTGGGAGAAGGTTTTGCCTTCTTTAACAACAGAGTAGGCACTAATGCCATTAAAATTGAAGGACATCGAATAGAAATTTGCTCCGGACATAACGGGGCAACAACCCTTACAGAAGACGCTATAAAAAGAGATTTTACCATTAATTCTTTGTTCTATAACCTTTGGACGGGAGAGATTATAGACCCTAACAATAAGGGCGTGGCAGATTTACAAAAAGGTATAATCGACACTTGCGAGGAGCCGGAGATAACTATAAACGATGACCCATCAAGGATTATGCGAGCAGTTCGCTTTTCTGTTATTTTTGACTATAAAATATCAAAAAGATTGGAAGAATATATTAAGCAAAATGCTCAAAAACTTTTGGAAGTTCCCAGTGAAAAAGTTGAAACGGAACTTACAAAAATAATTCTTTCCAAAAGACCTGTAAAAGGCCTTAGAATCCTTCAAAAGCTGGGTATTTTAAAGGTTATTTTGCCGGAGCTCTCAAGATGTGTTGGGTGTGAGCAAAATAATTATCACTATTTGGATGTATTTGAACACACTCTAAAAGTTTTGGGCAGTCTAAAAGAAAATACAGAAGATTATAATAAAATACTACGTTATGCAGCCCTGTTCCACGATGTGGGAAAGCCTGCTGTTTGGTCTCGTGATGACAAGGGTGTAATCCATTTTTACGGCCATGAAGAAGAAAGCGAAAAAATTGCAAGACAAATCCTAAACAGATTGAGATTTTCAAACAGTAATATTAAAGATATTTGTTATTTGATTTCCTCTCACATGAAATTTTCAGATTACACCCCCGATTGGTCTACCTTAAAAGTCAGAAAAGCCATACAAGACCTAAATCCCAAATATGTTCAAATGTTTTGCGACCTAAGACGAGCAGATATTTTGGCTCTTGCTCCAAAATACAGAAACAGAACCCAAATTCTTGACGATTTGGAGAGAAGGTTTAAAGAACAAACTGACCTTTATGGCAAAATTCCCTCTGTTGTAGACGGAAATGAAATAATGGAAGCCTGTCATCTAAAAACCGGAACTCCCATAATCGGAGAGATTATTTCATACCTGCAAGATTTGGTTGTCTGTGAAAAATTAAGATTTGATGACAAAGAAACAGCCAAGAAATTAGCTTATGAGAAATACAAAACCTATATCAAATCCCCTTTATCCGGGGATGAAATAATAAAAATACTCAACATAAAACCGGGAAAACAGGTAGGAGAGATTATCTCATATCTTAAGGATTGTGTTGCGGAAGGCACCCTTTCCCCGGAGGATAAGGAAAAAGCCGAAAATCTTATTAAAACTAAGTATAAATAAAAAAAAAGCCTCTCTATTGAGAGGCTTTTTTATTTTCTGCGGGTTCTTCACTTTTCCCAAACATTAATACCATAAAAAGTAATACATTAACCGGAAAGAAAAATATTAAGATATAATGCCATAAGGAGAGACCTATATCCCTTAGGCGTCTTATAAACATTGACAAAGTAAAAATCAAAGCTATAAATGCACCAATATATATTCCACGAATCCATTTGGTTTCATAATCAGGCAACCAACCCATTTCTAAAAAATATTTACCTAAGATAAAAATACAAATCAATTTATAAATCAATAACAATATCAAACAAAAAATACTGCAAAGAAAGAACTCATTTCTCTGTGCTTTACTCTTAAAATCCAACCAATTTTTAAAGAACTTTATATTAAATATATTCATAAATTTAGGTTTATAACAATAGTTATCAAGATTTTGATTATTTCCCTTAACAAATATAGCTAAATACAAGTAATAAATTATAAAAATAATACTTAGGTAAAAACAAATAATGCCTACAACTCCCAGTAATACCTCTGATGTTTCTACGTGACAAATCTCATAATTTCTAAAATATAACCAACCTGTATAAAAAAAAGAAGGTATAAACAAAGCTTCAAATAAATATTTGTTTGTCCAATTTAAGTCTTTTAATCTTTTATACAAAGCGAATAAAAATATCAAAAGGCAAAACCCAATAATTATATCACCAATCACATAATTAAAATGAGAAAAAGAAGTATTATAAAATAAATATAAAAATAAAAGTCCTAACACTATTAACAAACTAATATTAAATTGTAATCTGTTAAAAGGAACATTAATGTCAAAAAACTTTTTCATAACTCAAACTCCTGTTTTATACATACATTGGCACGTGGAATGCTTTTAACAATTGGGAAAAAATAAGTAAACCTTATGAAAGTGTTCTTGTCATCAAATAAAGATATACCAAACAAAATATTATGGAAAATACAAAAGATAAACCTATTCCCACAATAAATAATACCAAACCCCACTTATTCCAAATCTTTTGGCATTCCATACATTCTTGTGGTGTCCTGAATCTCCCACTCTTCCAAGCCCAAAAATAAAATTACAAAGGACCAAAAAGACCGATTTTTTGCAAGTAATTTCGTATTGTAGTCGTCGACTGTAATGAATGAGTATTGGGGAAAAAGCATAAGGCGAACGCCATTAGGATTTTTTCTCAAGACGAATGAATGTCAAGGAGACACGTAAATAGAAATTACATTAAGCAAAAAAGATGGGATTTTTAGGGGATTTGGAATTTTATTTTTTACTAAATATTAGCTTATGAAAGGGTTTTTGACATTAGGAAAAGATATACCAAACAAAATATTATGGAAAATACAAAAGACAAACCTATTCCGACAATAAATAAAACCAATCCCCATTTGTTCCAAATCTTTTGGCATTCCATACATTCCTGTGGTGTCCTGAATCTCCCACTCTTCCAAGCCCAAGCATTTCCATAAATCCCATAATAAATACTTGCCACAATTCCCACATAAGGAACCAAGCAGAGCAGTGCCCAATATGTTTGGTTTGCTATTCCCCAAAAGAATGTTAATGCAAAAGCTCCCCAATTCCAACCCTTTAACTCAGGTGGGGGATTGTGAACTTCTTCCAATCCGGGAAAATTGGTATTTAAGAATGAATTTACACTATTTTGGTTAAAGGGAGCGGAGTTTAAATTTTCTCCGCAGTTTATACAAGTAAATCTGTCATCACTATTTGAATAATTGCATCTTGGACATATTTTTGGCATTACACCACCTCAATTTCTAATTCACTACCAATTATATTATATCATAGTTTGCCAAAAAGTGCAAGGAGAAATGTGGGTGTGTGCCAAAAAGTGCCGGGAGTTTTTGGCATATAGCCACATTTCTCCCATGACTTTTGTGGATTTAAGCATAAAAAAAGCCCCGAAAGGGGCTATGAGTTTATGATAATTCATTATACATTTTTGGAATATACTTTTCAATCCAATTGATTACAGCTGTAATCTCTGCCTGATTGTTTATGTTCATATCTTTATATATTGCTTTATTATCTTCTGTATTCTCATTACCGGTTAATCTATTTGAAGGATTTATTTCATATCTTTCAATAAATTGAACATCTGTTTTTTGTGCATGCCAATATAGCAAACGAACCTCACTATTTCTTTTTTTAAACTTTACTCTAAATTCTGCTCTATTATAGATAATAGGTAAATATTCTGTAGACCAATAATGTTTTCCTCTTATAAATCCTGCTTGATTAATTACTTCATCATAAAATTCTAATTCTGTCATGATTTTCTCCTTTTGTTATTTAAATTTAATAATTTTAAATTATTATTTTGTTTTTTAAGCTTTTCAAAGGTATTTCACCTTTTTTCATTCATACTTTTTTCTGATCATATCCCTTATTACTTGATATAAGGAACGTATTGCTATACAGATTACATATATTGTATAATATAATGCAGTCACAATAGCAGAAAAAATAGCCATTATTATTAAGGCAGTCATAATTTCACATCCTATTGCCTATAAGCCCGTGGGTTCCAATAAGCTGAATTTGCTCCCCAATCATCAACTCCTATACCTTCGGTAGGTCCGGAGCCGGGAGTTTCAACCTTAACATGTCCGTCAACATAACCTAATATATGTTTTCCGTCATGTCTCTTGCTTGGACTTAACCATGGCTTGTCAAATTCTTGATCGGTGCACATATAAGCTCCCAAAGATATAACTGTTGTTTTTGTTTTTGGATTTATCAGAGCTTCACCAAAGGCAACTGTATCGGAAGGATACATAATATTTTTATAATTGAAACCACTGACATAAGGGTTAAAGGCATAAGATAGCATTTTTACGCCAACAGAAGGACAAACATATGTATTAGATTGTTTTATATAGGGATAAATATAATCCAGCCATGTATAATATGAACCGGGTTGAGAGTCTGTAACCAAATTTTGAGTATCACCAATTAATCCTTCAAGTTGACTGTTTGCTCTTTCGTTAATCATTGGCGGTAAACAATCGTCCCAATCGTCCATATATAACAACAATGCTGTTCCTACGTTTTTTGCATTTGAAAGGCAAGTTGCTTTTCGTGCTCTTTCTCTTTCGGAACCTAATATTCCCACACCTGCAGATAAACTTATGAAAAGTAATATCACTATAAGTATAACGTTAATTATAAAGATAACCAATCCCCATATATTCCATACTTTTTGGCATTCCATACATTCTTGAGGAGTTTTGAATCTTCCGCTTTTCCAAGCCCAAGAATTTCCGAAAACACCAAAATATATTGATACGATCAGTGATATAGGACCTATAAGCCATAACAAAGATAGCCAAGCTGAGTGAACTATTCCCCAAATCAAAGTTAAGCTAAATCCCCCCCAGCTCCAACCTCTTAATGCTTGTGGAGGATTGTGAACATTATAGGAATCAATATTCATATCAACAGAAGGGCTTGTATTTCCGCTCGTATTAACATTATTATTGTTAACATGGGGAGTTGTTTGCTCTTCTTGAGTGTTGGGATTGAAATTCAAAACTGTGTTTGCCGGAATTTCGTTCCCGGCTTCGTCTATTAAGATTGTTTCCGGAAATATTCTGTTTTCGGAAATAAAAGATAAAAGCTGTGCCTCTGTATAGGGACCATAAGTGTTTCCGTCAATTCCAATCATATTCCATAAAGGTTCGTGAGCAACCTCCGGCTCCGGCGGAACATTTTCTGTTTGATCTTGAATATTTTTCTGATTAAGATCAGTGCCACACTTAAAACAGGTTTCCCTATCGTTGGGATTAGGATAATTACAATTAGGACATTTTTTTGACATTTTATTTACCTCTATTTTAATATATTTAATCTTCTATGACATACAGATAATATTTTTCTATTTCTTTTATTTTTTCCGCTACCAAATCAAAGACTTGTTCGTCAGACATGGTATCTACTTTTTCTTTTGGCAAGCAGTAAGCTATTTGAGGATGCATATCGCCCACCATCATTGCTCTCAGTTCTGCAGATGTTTTGGCTTTGTAAGCAATGTTGCCGTTTTTTGTTTTCATTACAGATCTGTAAACCAAATCTTCGGTTATTTCTGTGTTTTTTAGTAGCTTTAAGTGTTTTGCAGAATCAATTTTATTGGCGCCTAATTCCGCAAGCTCAACTGCAATCAGTATTATTAATTCATCAGAAAAATAATCAAAAGAAACACAAATATGGGAACGATGGTCTTCATAACCAATTTTTCTCATTTTTATCCAAAAATACTTTAAAAGCTTTCCCGAATTTTGCCAATATTTGTTAAATTCAAGATTGTAATCCAAAAATTTCAGTTGGAGATCGTTGGCAAAATCATCAACTATCTTTACAGCCTCTCGTCCTTTTTCCTTAATTTCATTCATAAAATCAGGATTGTCGGACTTTTCCGGTGCCTTATACTTAACACCTTTTGTTTTCTTTAGAAACTCCAAAGGCTTAGACAAAGTATTGTCCATAAACATTACCTCTCTTTTTTTTGTTTTCCATAATTATTATACCACAATTTTTAGCGTTTGTCAAGTGATTAGTAGTAATTTTTTAGTAATTTTTTAGTGATTTTTAGTAATTTTAGGTAATTTTTAGTGTTTTTTTTGTAAAAAATAAAAAAATAGGCTCGGTTTCCCGAGCCTTATTTTTGTTGGTTGTTATTCTTTTACCACATGAAGGTAATACTTTTCTATTTCTTTGACTTTTTGTATTATCAAACTTAACAATTCTTCATCTGTCATTTTATAGACATCTTCTTTCGGAATGCAATATGCTATTTGAGGATACATATCTCCGGACATTTTGCTTCGCAGTTCCGCGGCTGTATCAGCCTTGAAAGATATATTTCCCGTTGGTAATTCTTTTACGGTTCTATATACAAAACCGTTTTCTACAGAGGTGTCCTTCAAAAGCTTTAAATGCTTTATATAATCTAATTTATCTGCACCCAATCTCCTAAATTCAACAGCAATCATTATTATTAACTCATCAGAATAATAATCAAAGGCAACATTTATAATGGTATGATGATTTTCATACTCTCTTTTTCGGAGCTTAATCCAAAAATATTTAACTATTTTTCCGGAGTTTTGCCAATACTTTTTAAACTCAACATTATAATCCAAAAACTCAAATTGCAAATCGGACGCTAACCTGTCAACTATTTCCACAGCTTCTTGTCCGTCAATTAATATCTTATTCATTAAAGCGGGATCAACAGATTTTTCAGGAGATTTATATACTTTATCTTTGGTAAATTCTAAAAATTCCAAAGGTTTATGAAATGTGTGACTCATTATTAATTCCTATTTATATAACATAAATATTATATCATAATTAAACAGTTTTTGTCAAGTATTTTTTAGTAATTTTTAGTGATTTTGAGTGTTTTTAGAAGATTTTTCTTGATAACAAAAAAAACGGCTCTCTTAAGAGCCGTTTTATATATTTTTGATTAGGGGGCTTACATCATACCGGGCATGCCCATTCCGCCGCCCATTCCTCCCATTCCACTTCCTGTTGGCATTTTATCTAAAAATGACAAATTACCAAATTATGGGGATTTTGGCAACAAAAAGGGAATGTAGTCATCATAAACCTTGTCACAAAAGGGAAATGTCATTTTTATGAAAACTATCATAAAAATGTTATTTCACAACTGACAAGAGTTTTGACACGGAATGAGCGTTTGCGTTGGCAAAATTTACAGAATTTAGGGAATTTGGTATTTTTGATAAACAAAAATGCCGGTCCCTAATATTCTAATAAATTTACATCATGCCACCCATTCCACCCATACCGGGCATTCCACCGCCCATACCGCCTGCCGGCATTGGAGGCATTGGCTCAGGCTTTTCTGTGATAACACATTCTGTGGTTAACAACAGAGCTGCAATGGAAGCTGCGTTTTCAAGAGTAATTCTAACAACCTTGGCAGGGTCGATAATACCTGCGTCAATCATATTAACATATTCGTCATTGGCTGCGTCGTAGCCCATACCGTCTTCCATAGATTTAATCTTGTTAATAATAACAGAACCTTCAAGACCTGCATTTTCAACAATTTTTCTTGCGGGAGCTTCAAGAGCTTTTCTGATAATTTCAACACCGACTTTTTCTTCGTCTTCAGCTTTAACATCATCAAGTTTTGAAATAGCCTTAAGAAGTGTAACACCACCACCGGATACAATTCCTTCAAGGGTGGCTGCTTTTGTGGCTGCAAGAGCGTCTTCGATTCTTGATTTCTTTTCTTTTAGCTCTGTTTCTGTGGAAGCACCAACTTTAATTACGGCAACACCGCCTGCAAGTTTGGCTTTTCTCTCTTGTAATTTTTCTTTATCGTAGTTGGATGTGCTTCTTTCGTATTCGGCGTCGATTTGAGCGATTCTTGCCTTAACGGCTTCACTTGTGCCTTTACCTTCAATAATGGTTGTTTTGTCTTTGGTAATAACCATAGACTTACAAGAACCCAGCATATCAATATCAACTTGATCGAGTTTCATACCAAGGTCTTCGGTTATAAATTTTCCGCCGGTGAGAATAGCTATATCTTCCATCATAGCTTTTCTTCTGTCACCAAATCCGGGAGCTTTAACTGCTACAACATTTAAAGCACCTCTTAATTTGTTTACAACCAAAGCGGCAAGGGCTTCACCGTCAACATCTTCTGCAATGATTACAAGAGGCTTACCCATTTGGGCTATTTTTTCCAAAATAGGAAGAATATCTTGAATTGCGGATATTTTCTTTTCAAATAAGAGAATCAAAGGAGATTCCATAGTAGCTTCCATTCTTTCCGGGTCGGTAACCATGTAAGGAGAAATGTATCCCTTATCAAATTGCATACCTTCAACCCAATCCATGGTGGTATCTCTACCTTTGGATTCTTCTACTGTGATAACACCGTCGTTTCCTACTTTTTCCATAGCGTCTGCAACGATTTTACCTATTTCCGGATCGTTTGCGGAAATGGTTGCAACTTGTTCAATGGCTTTTTTGTCTTTAACGGAAACGGATTGTTCTTTAATGCCTGCAACAACAGCGGCAACAGCTTTTTCAATTCCTCTCTTAATGGCCATTGGGTTGGCACCGGCAGCTACGTTTTTGAAACCTTCTCTAATAATAGCTTGAGCTAAGACTGTGGCTGTGGTGGTTCCGTCACCGGCTATGTCGTTGGTTTTAGAGGAAACTTCACGAACCAGTTGAGCACCCACATTTTCAAATCTGTCTTCAACTTCAATTTCTTTTGCAATGGTCACACCATCATTAATAATTAAAGGGCTGCCGAATTTCTTTTCAATCATAACATATCTGCCGCGAGGTCCTAATGTGACGCTTACGGCATCAGCAAGTTTGTTTACACCTTTTTCGATAGATCTTCTGGCATCCTCAGAAAACATTAACTCTTTCTTAGCCATAATAAACTCCTTTTATTCTACTATACCTAAAATATCTTCATTACGAACTATAATGTAGTCAACACCGTCAACTTTAACTTCCGTTCCGGCATATTTTGCGTAAATAACTTTATCTCCCACTTTAACATCGGGAACGATTAATTGTCCGTTGCTGTTTAATTGTCCGGGACCTACTGCCACTACTTCTGCTTCAGCAGGTTTTTCCTTAGCTGAATCGGGCAAGAAAATACCACCGGCTGTTTTCTCGATTTTGTCCAAAGCTTTCAGTATCACTCTGTCACTTAATGGCTTAAGCATAAACTGCCTCCTATTATTTATTTCCTTTATTATATACGATTGTTTTGGCAATAAGTTCCTAAGATTGCCAAAAATTAGCAATCAAACCGAAAGACTGCCAATTTTATTATATCACAAGAAAACAATTAATGCAAGTTTTAAATCTGATTTTAGTGATTTACCTATAAAAAAATATTTTAATAAAAATTTTTTTTGATTTTTTTGATTTTATAGCTCTTAAACTTGAAATATTTTTTAAAATTGTGTATAATTATAGTAGTAGTAAATGTGAAAAGCATTAAATTTAGGAGAAAAATATTGAAAAATATAATTAACCTAATTATAATATTGGCTCTTGCCTTCAGCATAGCCTTATTCTTGGGATGTAACGGTGGCGACACAGGTTCCTCTTCTTCAAGCTCAAGTTCATCCTCAATAGATGACGATGAAGATGGTGGATCTTCCCCAAGTTCCGCAGCTCCCGGTATGGCAGGCGGATCCGCAGGAATGCCCGGTGGTCCCGCAGGTATGCCAGGTGGAACGGCAGGAATGCCCGGTGGTGCAGGTGCTCCCGGTATGGCAGGTGGACCCGCAGGTATGGCCGGTGGTGCCGGAATGCCCGGAATGGCAGGCGGTATGTCCGGTATGGGCGGAATGGGAACAGGTATGGACAGTGGATCATCTGCTGCTTCTCAGCCTCAACAACCTAAGATTACTTTTGATCAAGCTCCGAAAGTATCTAATGTTCAATCATTCACAAAGGGTAATGGTTTAACATTCCTTGTATTCAAATTTACCGATGAAAAAGGTATTGTATACAAATGTAAACTTCCGAAAGCTCAATCAGAAGGCACTTGGACCAAGAGAGAATGGCTTTCCACATTTAAAGCTTACAGATATAATACAGTTGCTGAAAACAACGAACTTGCAAGAAAGATGAACAAAGAAAAGCTGGGTTCTTGGAGTTGGGCTATCAGTATGGGTGCCGATACAAGCAAAATCAAAGGTTACCCAAAAGAAGAGCTGCAACAACAACTTGTTAATACAAACAATAGTTTGTTTAACAATAATCCCAACAACCCATATGGACCAAACGGCAATCCATATATGCCCAATATGAATCCCAATATGCCCAATATGAATCCCAACAATCCTTTCGGACCAAACATGGGACCTAATGCAAATCCATTTGGACCAAGTTCAATGGGACCCACAAGTTCCTTCGGACCAAGTAGCGGTTTCCCAAGTGGTGGTAGCATGGGAATGCCCGGTATGAGTAACCCCGGTATGGGTGGCATGGGTATGCCCGGTATGAGTAACCCCGGTATGGGTGGCATGGGAATGCCAGGTATGAGTAACCCCGGTATGGGCGGCATGGGAATGCCAGGTATGAGTAACCCCGGTATGGGCGGCATGGGTATGCCCGGTATGGGTAACCCCGGTATGGGCGGCATGGGAATGCCAGGTATGAGTAACCCCGGTATGGGCGGCATGGGTGCCCTCGGTATGGGAATGTATTAATATTAATTATAAAAAAAATAAAGAGTTAAGCGAAAGGCTTAACTCTTTTTTATTTAAGTAAAACTCAGTGGCATCTTAGATTTATATAGTGTATACATAATTTAGTCCAACATAGTTCGACACTCTGCTTTTTTATTTTTGTTCATCTTTGATTAATTTTGGTTTGATGAACTTATTGGTTTCAAGCATTACTTTCCCTTCAATTAAGTTATTAAGAGTGTTTACGGTTTCTCTTGCTACTTCATATAAGTCAAATTCAAGTCTTGTAATATCATATTTTCCGTTATAATGCCAATTTATATTGGAGTGAGTTAGCATTGGAGTATTATCAAATATATTGGGATATTCTTCAAAATAATCGGAAGCTATCTCAAACAGATTATCATCTAAAAATGCCACCATATCCGGTTTTTTCTTTATTTTTTTCAAAACATCTTCAATTTGTTTATATCCGTTATCTTTTTCATCAAAATAATCAATTATATTGAGATTATATTTGGCAAAAATATCTTCTTCAAAGGAAATAGGATAAGCTTTAAAAATATTAATAACAGTATCTTTCTTTTTCTTCATGGAGAATATGAGAATATTATTCGTTTTTTTCTCTTCAATTATTCTACTGAATTCTTCGTAAAAGTTTATATAATCAAAGGTGACATTAGGGATGGTTGTGGGCAAATATCTCAAACAGTCAACACAGGGTATTTTTTTGGAAACTATATATCGTGTATCTTCATATTTGGAACAGAAAGATATAACTCCTCCGATTTCATTTTCTATTTCGGAAATAAAGTTTTCAAGGCTTACAAGACCGTTGGCAATAAAGTATATGGGTTTATAACCTTTGTCAATAATATACTTATTTATTATTTTAAAGAAAAATCTATAGATTTTTTTAATATCACCTTCCACTGAAACTTCATCGGCAATAATAAGAATATATCTTTTCTTATCTTGGTTCTTGACAAAAGTCCCTTTAGGGTGGATTTTTTCTATCAGTCCTTCGTTTACAAGGTCAATTAAAGCCAATCTCACTGTGTTTCTGCTGACTTTCAATTCTTCCGCCAGGTCGTTTTCACCTAAGATTTTGTCACCTCCTTTCCACTTCCCGGTTTTGACTTTATCTTTTATATAATTAATTATTTCTTGTTTTTTGGTCATAGTTTTTTACCTCTCCAATATAATTATAATACTTTTTATGTGATTTATCAAGTTTTATCACCATAATGTATGCACAATAATTTTTAAAAAAGTGATTTTTCTGTATTTTTTACCCTTGATTTCCCTTGACTTTATAATTGAATATGTGGTATAATAAAAATGTAAGAGTTAATGAGATGATGCGTAACTAATGTATGCACATTAAATTAGTTTTTTACAAAAAAATATATTTAACGGAGGATCATACTATGATCACAATCAAAAAAGGATTTACCTTAATAGAATTGTTGGTAGTTATCGCCATAATTGCCATTCTTGCCGCAATTCTATTCCCGGTTTTTAACCAAGCATTAGAAAAAGCAAATGCTGCAAACTGTTTATCTAATATGAAACAGCTTGGAACAGCAATGCAACTCTATGTTGATGACTGGGACGAAACTTACCCTTACGGAGCCGGTGGAGACTGGTGGGGTTGGGCCTCAAAAATCATTGAATACGCAGGTATTAAAAATGATGAAAAATGGCACAACTCTTCAGTTTTTCAATGTCCCTCTGACCCATATAAAGGAGCTTATCACGAAAGCCGATTAGGTAGAAATTCATATTGTGCAAACTCCTATTTATGTGAGTCTATAGAAGTCGATTGGAATGATGACGGTAGATTAGGACCAATGAAATTATCAGAAGTTGATAATCCGGCTCAAAGAATTTGCCTTGCAGAAACTTGGAGAACATACATGACTTTAGTTTATTGTCCTAAAGACCTTGTTCTACCTCCATTCTCTCCTTTTGGAGATGGTGGTTGGTCTTGTGTATTTGGTGGTGATCCTTGGGTTGCATGTGACTCAAATAATTTAGGAATAAAGGGATATCATAACGGACAAGATACATTTACATTCTGTGATGGACATGCCAAACTTATGCGTGCATTGGACACAAAAGATTTGTGGTAAATTGTAAAATAATTATTGGAGGAATAATACAATGTTCAAAAAAGGATTCACCTTAATAGAATTGTTGGTAGTTATTGCCATAATTGCCATTCTTGCTGCAGTTCTATTCCCTGTATTCGCACAAGCAAGAGAAAAGGCCAGAGCTACAAAATGTCTATCAAACATGAAACAACTTGCAACAGCCTTGCAACTTTACATTCATGATTTTGACAGAAGATTCCCACCTGCCGGCAACCAATATAATACTTGGGCAAAAGATTTAGCTCCTTATGCAGGCCTAAAAGTTGATTATGGTTGGAATAATGAAACTATTTTTAAATGTCCTACTGATACAACTGATGTTTCTTGGGCCAAAAACAATGCCTTAATGGGAAGACTTTCCTATCAAGGAAATGTATATATTTTCAAAGGTGGTTGGAACCAATGGACCCCCGGTGACAATAATCAAGATACACTTTTACTATCAAGATTAGGCAGTCCGTCTGAAACTATCGCCATTTGTGAATCCTACCCGAGAATTCAAGATGGAACCATTTACTTTGTAGAAGATAGCGATGTTGTTTTTCCACCTATTGCACCTTTCCAAACATATCAAAGAGCTTTTGGTGGACAAAGAGACACACTTGATGATTCAAATTGCAAAGCTATTCAAGGTTATCACAATAAAATGAGTAATTTTGTATTTTGCGACGGTCATGCCAAAGCAATGAAGCCTCTAGCAACCATAACAGATCCAACAAACATTTATGCTAAAAGTATGTGGACAAACTGGTAAATTGTTTTACCGATAATATAAAAAGGCTATTGGCAAGATAGCCTTTTTTTATATTAGGAGATTGTATGAAAAAGTATTATTTATTATTAATTATTCTGTTATTTGCCACAGTGGGTTGTCAAGGAGACACAAACTATATTATTAAAAACAAAGATATAACTATAGGAATAAAAGTTTTTCCCAATAATAATGTATCTGTTTCAAAAATATTTGATAATGGGACAAAAGTTGATTTTATAACAGACATAGATCCCGGCAATCATTTGTGGTTTTTCACCTGCAAACCCTCCGGTCAGTTAACGGCACAAGAAATAAAACTTAACCCTACAGATGCCAAATCCTTTATCGCCGAAACCCTTATCTCTCAAGGAAATATTGAGATTAACAAACCTATCTCCAAAAGCAGATCTTACAAGCCTTCCAAAAACAGGCAACCGGATACAATAAAAATGATATGGAAAGATGTCAAAACACCGGATATGTCAACAGGCTTTAACGTGACGGTTTTCTGTTCTCTTTCAAATAATAATTCTTATTGGAATATAGAAATATCTCCTAACAAGGATTATGGGCTTTGGACTGTTGTTTTTCCTAATGTGACCAATATTGACGCCTCAAAAGGAAACAGAGTTATAAACCCTCAATACGGTGGCTATTTCACAGATGATTATGATATGAATAACAGCTTTGAATATCCCGGTGTTGATTGCACTAACCAAATGACAGCCGTCACAAAAGGAAATACAACTCTATACATATCTCCCGAAGATGTAAAATCAGAACATAAAATATTTAATTTTAAATGCCCAAAGCCCGGGATTATGAATTTCTATATAGAAATGCTTCCCGATAATATGGGTATAGGAAACACAGAATATAAACAATCCTACAACTTTAACTTTGCTACAATTAAAGGGGATTGGTTTGACGCTGCCAAAAAGTTTAGAGGCTGGGGAATAGCTTCCGGTTTTGCCCCCTTCTCTCAAGGAAAAATAGAGGACAGAGAGGACCTGCCACAGTGGTTTAAAGATAATCCTTTATGGCTCTCAATGCACTACTTAACAGACGAACATAGAGATAATATTATAAAATCCAAAGAATTTCTTGAAGTTCCCGTAGCAGTTCACGCTTACCAATGGCAACAATATCCTTTTGACACTCACTATCCCAACTGGCTGCCGGCTTTTGACAGATTTAAAGACGATATAAAAGATATACAAGCCCACGATATGAAAATAATGCCATATTTAAACGGTCACTTGGTAGATGCCAACCTATCTCCAACCTACAAAAAATATGGAGACATATTACTTTCAGTGGATGAAAAAGGAGAACCCAGAACCTCTGTTTTTCAAGCGGAAGGTGCCAATAATATGACTTGTTGTCCCGCTTCACCCTATTTTGACGCCCTTGTGGAAGAATCTGTAAATGTAATGAAAGAAGAAAACATAGACGGAATATATTTTGACCAAGTAGGTTGTGTTCCTGCCTTTACCTGTTTTAATAGAGAACACGGTCACCCCATAGGCGGAGGTTCCCATTGGGCAAAGGCATATTATAAACTAATCCAAACTGTCAGAAAGAAACTAAATGAAATTAAAGGAGAGCCTATTATTATTGCCACAGAATCCTCTGCAGAGTCTTATCCTTTTGATGCATGGCTCCGATGTAATGAAGGAGCTGATTTCTTGGCTGACAGTCCCATAAACACAGTTATGTATTCCGGATATGTGGCAAGTTTTGGATATTATTATTACAATGATGAATACGAAAAACAGGATTCTCTTCCGGCCATAAACAAAACAGCCATTGCCTTATCAAAAGGCTATCAGCCGGGATGGGGCTTTGGCAATGATAATGAACTTATTAATTATCCAAACTTTGGCAAATATGTAAAAGGTGTGGCACAGGCAAGATGGGCTGCAAAGGAGTATTTCAACTTAGGTGAAATGGTTCGCAATGTTAAAATTACTTCACAAGTGCCTATGATAAAAATATTTATGCAAAACTTTGGGATTTTAGGTGATTATGACTTTCCGGCTGTCAGAACTTGCTCCTACAATTATAAAGGGAAAACTATGGTATGTCTGACCAATATTCAAATAAATGAAAATATAAAAGTTGATTGGGAAGCAACACCTTCAGATTTATATTTAAAGAATAAATCTCAATGGACAATAAACGAAATATTCCCTGAAAAGAAGCTAATTTCAAAAGGAAAAAATATAAAATCTTCAACAGAGCTTGAACCCCTTCAAACAAAAATATTTATTGTGGAATAAATAAGGGGGGCTTGTCTTATACTTGGGTTGCTCTGTTTTTTATTGTAATGAAGTCTTTATTTTTTTTTAAAACTTGACTTTTTAAATTCAAATAGTATAAAATATAAATAGTATAAATTTAAAGAAGGAAGTTATTATGTCAAACAAAATTAAAGTTGGAGTTTTCGGCTGTGGCAGAGGTAGAACCATGGTTGAAGTTATGTCTCAACACCCGGATGCCGAGCTTGTTGCCATTTGCGATAAATGGGAACAAGGCCTAAAAGAATGTGAAGAGTTAGCTGAAAAGTTTGGAGTAAAGCTAACCACATACAAAGATTTTGACAAATTCTTGGAACATGGGCTGGACGCCGTAGTTTTAGCAAACTATGCAATAGAACACGCACCTTATGCTATAAAGTGTCTCAACGCCGGTATTCATGTTGTAAGTGAAGTTTTGGCAGTCAATTCAATAGAAGAAGCTTATGACTTGGTAAAGGCAGTTCGTAACAGCAAAGCTATTTATTCTTACGCCGAGAATTATTGTTATTTCAAATGTGCAAGAGAAATGACCAAACTCTATAAACGTGGAGATATAGGTGAACTTTTACACGCAGAGGGAGAATATATTCATTTCATTAATTATGCTGACAGAGGACCGCTAACAGAAAACCACGATCCAAAACACTGGAGAAACCAATGTAGTTCTACTTTCTACTGCACTCACGCCTCCGGTCCCATTATCCACTCAACAGGTTTAAGACCTATTGAAGTTATGGGTATTGAAGTAGGTATAACAAACGATAAAGCTTTCGGTTGGGAAGACAATAAAAAACCCTCCGGTGCCATGATTATTGCAAGACTTGAAAATGGGGCTATTTGTAAATTCTGTCCAAGCTGTCCTTACCCAAGAGTTCCTGAAGCAATATGGTATGTTATGTATGGAACCAAAGGTATGATGGAAAGCGACCGTTGGGGAGCAACCGTAAACAGAATCCATGTTTACCATGAACCTGATGTGGATAATGCCAAAAACGTTCCCATAGAAGACAGACATTTCTATTATGAACCTGACTTTAACGACTGCGACTTGGCTAAAAGAGTGGCAGGTCATGCCGGTAGCGACTTCTTTACTATGGATGTTTTCATTGATGCTATTTTGGGAAGAAAGTCAACTGAAGAGATGATAGATGTTTATGAAGCTCTTGATATGACATTACTTGGACCACTGGCACAGGAATCCATGAAACAAGGCGGAAAAGCCCTTCCCGTTCCGGATTTCAGGAAAATAGAAATATAATATAATTAAAGCAAGGTAAAAAACCTTGTTTTTTTTTAATTTTTATTTTCATTAAATAGTGATATAATAATATTGAGAATAAAAGGCAAAAACATTATTATGGTTAAATTTGGAATTTTATTTTAAAAATAATAATAAGAAGAAACAAAAAAATGGTAAAAATAGGAATTATCGGTTTTGGGAATATGGGACGTGGTCACGCTCATTACCTAATGCAAAACAAAATATCAAACGCTAATCTTGTGGCTATATGCGATCTCATAAAGCCACAGGAAAAAATATATAAAGATTTAATGTTTTTTTATGATTATAAAGAGCTGATAGACTCGGGAGAGGTGGACGCCGTTATTATCTCCACTCCTCATTATTTTCACACAATCATAGGAAGATATGCTCTTGAGAAAGGAATTCACACCTTAGTAGAAAAACCTATAAGTGTTCACAAAGCTGATTGTGAAAAACTTATTAAAGCACACACAGACAAAAACGTTATCTTTTCTGCCATGTTCAACCAAAGGACAAGGACACCTTACAAAAAAATTAAAGAATTAATCCCTACATTAGGAAATATTCAGAGATTAACTTGTGTTTCTACAGATTGGTATCGCACCCAAGCCTATTACAATTCCGGCTCATGGCGTTCTACTTGGGAAGGTGAAGGCGGTGGTGTTCTCCTAAATCAAGCTCAACATCAGTTGGACATTATTTGGTGGCTCTTAGGAATGCCCGGCACAGTTTATGCCAACATTTCTCTCGGTAAATTTCATGAAATTGAAGTGGAAGATGAAGTCAACGCTGTTTTTACTTATCCCAACGGTGCGATAGGTAACTTTATTGCCTCTACAGGTGAGTTTCCCGGGACTAATGAGCTTGAAATACAGGGTGATATGGGAAAGCTTCATTTTGAGGGAAATAAACTGCAAATTTGGATAAACAATGAGTCTTCCATAACCTATTCACAAAACAGTGTAAACACCCCGGTTAAAGAAACCAAGGCTAAAACCTCTGCCAACTATATGGCCACTCCCAAAACCGAATATTCCGAAATCATATTTGAAGAAGATGAAAATTTTTTAATACAACATGCCACCATAACACAAAACTTTGTAAATGCAATTTTGTATGGTGAACCTTTAATAGCCCCGGGAGAAGATGGAATTAATGCTGTCCAAATATGCAACGGTATAATTATGTCAGGAATTACAGGAAAAAAAATCACTTTCCCGTTAGATTCAAATAAATATAAAAAACTACTTATGAAATTAATAAAAGGTGAAAAATGTATTTAACAGGATTTGCTGACGAAGCATCACAAGAAATTGAAAAACAAATAACAGTCACAAAAGCTTTAGGTTGGGAAAACATTGAAAGCAGAAATATAAAGGGAACAAATATTCATAATATTTCTGACGAGGAATTTGATTATGTTTTTGGCAAACTCCAAGACAGTGGAGTAAAAATCAACTGTTTCGGCTCTGCCATAGCAAACTGGTCTCACTCCATAAAAGAACCTTTTGATATAACTCTTGAAGAAATTAAGAGAGCTATACCGAGAATGAAGAAGCTTGGCACAAAACTTATCAGAATTATGAGTTATGCAATATTATATGACGCTCCCGCCACAAAAGAAGGGCAAATGTTTGACGAAAGAGTTAAAAGGGTTAAAGAAATAATAAAAATATTTGAAGATGAAGGTATAACACCGGTTCATGAAAATTGTATGAATTACGGAGGTTTGGGATGGAAATATACTCTTGACCTAATAGAAGCTATTCCTAATCTTAAACTTGTTTTTGATACAGGAAACCCTGTATTCAGTCACGACTTTTCAAAAGCGTCAAAAGCAGATTTGGAAAAGCCCATAGAAGAGGTTAAAAACAAACCGCCAATGCAAAATGCTTGGGAGTTTTATATCAAAGTTAAGCCCTATATTAAATATATTCACATAAAAGACGGATATTTTGATTTTGACAACAAAACACAGATTTTTACATATCCCAATATAGGAAAAGGATATATCAAAGAAATTTTGACGGACCTCATAAAAGGCGGTTATGACGGGGGAATTTCCATAGAGCCTCATGTTGCCACTGTTTACCACGATAATGGAGATGAAAAAGTCAAAGAAGAGTTAAAATATAACGCATACTTCCACTATGGAATTATAATTAATCAATTAATAGATTATATAAATAAAAATTAGATTTTGGAAATTAATTATTTTATTTAAAAGAATTAAAAGATACTAAAAAAAAGGAATAAATATAAAATTTCAAAGGACCGAAAAGACATATTTCGTTAAGCGAAAAATTAGAGATTTTCGAGAGATTTTTGATTTTAAAAAATATTATAAAGGAATAAATATGAAAAAACTTTTTATTGTGACAAATTCACATATTGACCCTGTATGGCTTTGGGATAAATATGAAGGTATTGATGAAGTATTAAACACTTTTCGTTCCGTCTGCCACAGACTTGAAGAATTTCCGGAGATTAAATTTTCCGGCAGTTCTGTTTCTTTTTATCAATGGGTAAAGGAATTTGATATTGAACTTTTTGAAAAAATAAAAAAATATGTAAAAGAAGGTCGTTGGGAGGTTGTAGGAAATTGGCTGGTGGAAAACGACTGTAATCTCCCCCTTTCAGCTTCTTTTTATAACTCCGCAAGACTATCAAGCGAATGGACAAAAAAAGAATTTAATTATGTATCACAGGTAGGTTATTCCCCGGATACATTCGGACACCCGGCATCACTTCCGTCTATTCTGTCAGAAACAGGCTTTAAATACTATATTTTCTGTCGTCCGGGAGAACATGAAAAAAGGGATCTGCCCTCTAACCTATTCTATTGGGAACATAAGGGAAATAAAGTTTTGGCATATAGATTAAAATACCACTACACAACGGGTAAAGAATGCAGCCTTGAGCTTTTAAAACAACATTTTACCGATGAAAGTATGTATATAAAAGATTGCGCTTGTTATTTTGTAGGATTGGGAGACCATGGCGGAGGGCCCACAATAGAAGAGTTAAAATGGATTTATGAACTAAAGGATGAATTAAAAGAAAAGATAGAAATTTCCTTCGTTACTTGCGAAGAGTTTTTCCATATTGCAGAAAAACTACCTAACATTCCCACTTATTCCGGAGACCTTCATTTCCACGCCATAGGTTGTTATTCTGTAAACAGAAACATAAAAGAAGGTATCAGAAATTCCGAGCGAGCCTTGGATTATGTTCAAAGAATATATGATAATGAAAACAAAGAGATTGACCTTTCGGAAGAATGGGCAAAAGTGACTTTTAATGAATTTCACGATATTATGCCGGGATCATGTTCCGTAGACGCTGCAAAAATGGCAGTTAATGAATTGGGAGGCGTGCAAGACAGAGCCGGTATGTTAGCATATAAAGCCCTAAAACCTATAAGTGCCAAATTACCTCTCAAATGCAAACAAGGTGAATTTAGAATATACAATTCTCTTCCCTTTGATGTGACAGGACCTTTTTCTGTTGAAAGTGCTATGTATTATGTAGCCGGTGCCCCATTTGTAAGAGCTGACGGAAAAGAAATGAAAGTGCAAGAAGTGCAGGCTTCCACAGATTGTAACAGAAAACTTATGTTCTTTGACACAATCCCCGCAAAGTCTATGGCGACCTATTACTTTGATAACGAAAATGCAAAACCTGCCATAGGCAATTGGTGGGACAGACCTTATATTTGGTTTAACGGAAACAAGATACAAATAAATGATATAACTGTTAAGGATAATCTAAACATTAAAGGTGTTTTTGCATCCCCTATACGCTTGGCTGTATTAAGAGATACTTCCGACACTTGGAGCCACGGAATAGCAGGTTTTAACGAAGGCATTGAGGGATTTTTCCGCTTAACAGCTTCTTCTGTATCACAGGGAGATTTGTTTGATGCCATATTCACAAAATGGGAATACAAACAATCCAAAGCGGAAATAGAGATTAGAGTTTATAAAGAAACTTCTTATATAGATATGGATGTAAAGGTTAGTTTTCTTGAAGATTTTAAGGTGCTGAAACTTATTTTTGAGGATACCAAGGAGATTAAAGAGCATATTGCACAAGGTCCGGGAGCCGCCATAGTAAAAACCACAAATTTCTGCGAAGAACCTCTCCATACATGGCTTAAATTTAATGACAAAACCATAATTCAAAAAGGTGCTTTTGCATACTCAAGGGAGAATAATAATATTTGTATAACTTTGGTTAGGAGCAATATTTTCGCTTGGCATGAACCGATAAAATATAACGCAAACGCTCCACACTCCCACACAGACAGAGAAGAACACAGATTTAAATTTAGAGTTTTCTACAAAAATATATCTATTGAAGAAACGGAAAAACAATCTCAAATCTTCGTGGAACCCTTTAGTGTTATGAGGGAGAACAAATAAAAAAATAGGTGCGATTTTCGCACCTTTTTTATTTCATTAGGCCGGACATAACCCCACAGGCTGAGGCGCCGGCTTCAAGAACGGATTTGTAATTACTCTCATTTATTCCACCTATTCCGTAAACGGGAACAGGAGAGATTTTACATATTTCTTCCAAAAACTTAAGGCCCCTTGGTGGCAGATCTTTTTTACAATCGGTTGAGAAAATATGCCCCACCAAAAAATAGTTTGGCATAATTTCTAAGTCTTCAATTTCTCTTATACTGTGAACAGACACGCCTACATTGTCATAATCCTTAATTTTATCTAAAATGTTTATAAATTTATCATAAGAGAGATGTAAATTGCCGGTTATTTTTCCGGCTTCAAAAGAGTTATGGGCAAACAAAGGCACATTATAGTTTTTACATATTTTTAAAACATTTTTGGTTAAACTCAAATATTCATCCAAAGGCAGGTCCTTTTCTCTTAGGATAATACTTCTAACGCCCAAGCTACATATTTGATCTATTTTCTTTAAAAAGTCACCTTGAACCAGTTTTCTGTTGGTGACACATACTATTTTACTGTAATCAAACATAGATATAATCCGTAAACACAGGTTGAAGACCTTTATTTTTCAGCATTTCTGTCACTTCTTTAACGCTCCTTGGGTCACTTATTTCAAATTGTTCATCACCTTTTGCTTCTTCGTCATGTCCGCCCACACTGACACGAACCCCGGCTGAGATTTTCGTTGCACAGAGCCCTACAATATTATTTCTAAACTTTGGTGCTTCTCTTGTGGAAATAGTTATTTCTGCGTATGGCATTAAGAGTCTGTAAGATAACATTACTTGTAATAACTCCCTCTCAAAAACATCTTTCGGACCGTTTTTTTCATTATTAATAAAAGGTCTTATTCTCGGAACGGAAAAAGAGATCTCTCCTTGCGGGTATTTTTGTCCTATTAAAAAAGCGTGACAACCGGCAGCGTAAGCATCTTTTCTAAAATCATCGGACAAACCCAACAAACAGCCGAAGGCAACTCCTCTCATTCCACCTAACAAAGCTCGCTCCTGTGCATTAAACCTATAGGGAAAACATCTTTTTGGACCTTTGGGGTGGTTTTTGTCGTATTCCTTTAAATTATAGGTTTCTTGATAGACGCTGACAAAATCGGCTCCGCACTTTTGAAGATATGCATATTCGTCACTGTTCATAGGGTAAACTTCTATTCCTATATTGGTAAAATACTTTTTACATATTTTTACAGCTTCACCTATATATTCCACCCCTGTAATTGTGGGAGCTTCTCCGGTTAAAAGCAAAATCTCTTTAAGTCCTGTTTTCGCTATATTTTGAACCTCTGTTTCAATTTCTTCGTAGGTTAATGCTCCTCTTTTAATTTGATTGGAGCAGTTAAAACCACAATAAATACATTGATTTTCACAATAATTGGCTATATATAATGGGGTAAACAAACAAACACTGTTTCCAAAATGCTTGAAAGTCTCTGCTTTTGCCTTTTGTGCTATTTTTTCTATATATTTAAATGCCACGGGAGAAAGCAAAGCACCATAATCTTTAAAATCTATATAATCTTTCTCTATTGCCTCTAAAACATCTCTTTCAGTATATTTATTATAATCATATTCTTCTGTTAATTTTAAAACTTTATCCATAATCTCGGAATCAATCTGTTCCATATATGGCATGTGTTCTGTAATTTCCATAATATCACCTTTTTATAAAATCAGAAATCAGAAATATGAAATCAGAGCGTGGGGCTTCGCCCCACTAAGGTTAGTGGGCTATAAGATTTGTAGACGCTCTGTAAGATTTAGACGCAGGTAAATGTGTCCCCCTATTTCCGTAGGAAATGTGGGACCGCTAAATGTGTCTCCCTATTTTTCGCAAGAAAAATGGGGGGGTGGCATTCGCAAAGCGAATGACGGGGGGAAAAAGTGATTTTTTGTCAAAAAAATCACATTTTGCGAAGCAAAATTAATGAGCCTTTCTTTTTTTTCAAGGAGGGGTATAGATACGTCAAGCCCAAGCTTATCGTTTATTTTGCATTTTGCATTTTGCATTGTGCATTGTGCATTATAAATTTGCCACCGGCAAATTTATAAATCTCCCAAAAAGCCGGTAAGGGGACTGGAGGCTTCGGCTGTTTCTGTCAAAACACGACCTGTTTTTGACAAATATGCCAATCTGCCCGCCTCTATGGCAAGTTTGAAAGCCTTAGCCATTCCGTCTACATTCCCCGCAGTTGCCACAGCTGTGTTTGCCATAACAGCGGAAACCCCCATTTCCATAGCTTCACAAGCTTCACTGGGCTTTCCTATTCCCGCATCCACTATTACAGGCAAATCTATTTCATTTAATATTATTCTTATAAATTCTTTTGTCAAAAGCCCTCTGTTGGTGCCTATGGGAGCACCTAAGGGCATTACGGAACAAGCTCCCGCTTTTTGTAAATCTCGGGCAAAATTAAGATCCGGATACATATATGGCATAACATGAAAACCCTCTCCTGCCAATATCTCTGTAGCTTTTAGGGTTTCATAATTATCCGGAAGCAAATATTTGGTATCTCTTATAACTTCAAGCTTAACAAAATCACCGCAACCTATTTCTCGTGCAAGGTGAGCAATTCTCACAGCTTCTTTGGCATTTCTTGCACCGCTTGTGTTTGGTAATAATGTGACACCTTTGGGAATATAATCTAAAATGTTTTCTTCCCCTCCCATATTAGCTCTTCTAAGAGCAAGGGTGACAATTTCCGCTCCGCCTTCATTTATAACACTGTTTATTAAATCCAAAGAAAACTTTCCGGACCCTAAAATAAATCTTGAATTAAATTCCACACCACCTAAAATCAATTTATCCATTATACTTCCTCCATATCATTTATAAGCCTTAATATCATATTTGCCTCATGCCCCGCACAAATTGAAACACGGGGGGCAGTAAGACCTTCTCCGATTTTTGCTTCATTTGTTTCGTCTCCGCAAATATAGAGATTTTTCATCACTCTTTTGGTTTGAATCAAATTTGAAGAATATAATCCTGCCATACCTGAGCCGCACACAAGTTTTTTATGTGGATGATTTTCCAAAACATAGTTAACAAGAAGTGCCTTTGCATAAGGGTTATCAAAAGCCTCACAAATAACCTGAACCCCATTTGGTTTACCATCCTGTCCCCCTAAGCCGTAGGCTTGGGGGGTGTCAGTCCATTGGACTGACGGGGGGCAATGAACCCCCTGCCCAAGGGCTCCCAAAAAGTCGTAAGACTTTTTGGGATTGGGCTTTAGGGGGGCTACGAGGTGCGAAGCACCCGTGGGGGGGCCGTCAATTTGTGATTTGTGATTTGAAATCCCTTCAAACAAATCTTTTATATTATCTTCATCTATTTTAATATTTATCTTTTCTGTTTCTATATAAGGATTTATTTCACTTATAATTTCACAAATAGCATCTGTTTTTAGCATTCCAATATGTTTTGTGAAATAGTATTGACGATTGAGATTTGTAATGTCAACAATGTCATAATCAATTAGGCACAAATGTCCCACGCCGGCTCGTCCCAACATAACAGCTATGTTAGAACCCAATCCTCCAAGTCCACAGATAACAACAGAAGCGTTAAGAAGTTTCTTAGTATCCATATTGTTTCTGGCACTTATCATTGAAGTGAACTGCTCTCTTTTTGGCACCTGACCTTTTTTGAATATAACAACATTATCCCCTTCTTTTAGAATATAAGGAGTGTGTATCTCATATCCGTTAACAATTATATTTCCTTCACCTAATTCATGAGCATATTTCACAGAAGTGTTGACAGATTTTCCGTTAAAGATAATCTTCATTAGCCACCGCCTACAAAAGAAACGATTTCCACATTGTCATTACTTTTAATTGTGGTTTCCCGATATTTGCTTTTAGGTAAAATCTCTCCGTTTATCTCCACGGCAATTCTGTTTATATCATATCCCTTTTCGTCAAGATATTCTTTTAAATTTACATCTTTATGTTCTTTTCCGTTTATCATATTACCTCTAAAAAAAAAGCACAAAAAGAACTCCACCCTTGGTGGTGGACCCCTTTCTGTGCCTAATGCCTTTGTAAATATTTATATTAAATTTTCATTTTACAACCATTATAATTATACACTTTTTTACACAAAAAAAGCAAATTAATAAGAACCCCCTTTAAACTATTTTTAAAAAGTTTCCTAAGCTAAACCTTTCGGAGCCTCTTGACTACCTACCCACTCGGGATTTAGGGGAGTGATCCGTTTCATAAGTTAAATTCTTTTATAAAATTTACATATAATTCTTGATAAAAAAAATATGAATCATAATCACTTATCCAATCACTAAAATACATATCTTCTTGTATTTTTTCAGATATTTCATATAAATAGTCTATATTCTTATTGTTTACATCAAAATCATAATGTCTTATAATATACTTTAATTGTTTTTCTGTCATTTGTTATCTTTATCTCCTTTTAGTATTGCTATAGCTTCATTATATATTTTTCGTATTTTTTCTTTATATTGATTTATATCTCCGTCAATATCAAATTCATCACAAATTTCAGGAAAATAATCATTTAAATATTTCGCAACTTCTTTATTTTCTTTTTTCATTTCAACCATATTATCAAAAATAATACCATCTTGAGAACAAGCAAAGTCGTCCGTCTCATAACGATCTACTTTATCATCATCAAGAAAATCTTTAACTTGTTTTAAATATTCCGAACAATTCATATCTTATTCACTTCCATTTGATTATTTAAAAACTACAATAATCTATATCAAATAAAGTAGTTGTAGCATTGAGTTATATTATACCATATTTAAAACATATTTGTCAATTTTTAATTTATAATAGTAACTTAAGACATTTATTATTTGAAAAATCACTCATAATTATGGTATAATAATAGTGGAAAATTAATAATAGCACATTAAGGTGCGTTGGAGATATATATGTTAGATATGGAACAGATGGTTAACATCTGCAAGAACAGAGGTTTTATTTTCCAATCTTCCGAAATATATGGTGGACTTGGTTCAACTTGGGATTACGGTCCCTTAGGTGTAGAACTCAAAAGAAATGTTAAAGAAGCTTGGTGGAAAGAAAACATTACCACAAAAGATAATATGGTTGGTATTGATGCTGCCATTTTGATGCATCCAAAGGTTTGGGAAGTATCAGGGCACGTTTCCAACTTTAACGACCCTCTTGTTGACTGTAAACAATGTAAAGCAAGATTTAGAGCAGACCAACTGGAAAACGATAAAGTTTGTCCTAATTGTGGCGGGGAGCTTACAGAAGCAAGACAGTTTAACTGTATGTTTAAAACTCATATGGGAGCTATGGAAGAAAGTGCAGCAGCCATTTACATGCGACCGGAAACTGCTCAAGGTATTTTCGTAAACTTCCTTAATGTTCTAAATTCCACAAGAAAAAAACTTCCTTTCGGTATTGGTCAGATAGGTAAATCCTTCAGAAACGAAATCACCCCCGGTAATTTTACTTTCCGAACAAGAGAATTTGAACAAATGGAAATAGAATTTTTCTGTATGCCCGGCACAGATGATGAATGGTTTAAATATTGGATTGATCAAAGATATAACTGGTATTTAAAATACGGTATTGCCAAAGAAAACCTAAGACTAAGAGCCCACGACCCGGAAGAATTGGCTTTTTATTCCAAAGGAACTACAGATATTGAATATCTCTTCCCATTTGGTTGGGGAGAACTTGAAGGTATTGCCAACAGAACCAGTTATGACTTAGGCAAACACACAGAAGGCAGCGGAAAAAGCCTAACTGTCTTTGACGAAGAAAAGAAAGAACACATTATACCTTATGTAATTGAACCTTCCGCCGGTTGCGACAGAGCTATACTTGCTTTCCTCTCCGAAGCATTCTGTGAAGAAGATGTTAGCAAAGGTGACAAAGTTGATAAGAGAATAGTTTGTAAACTCCACAAAGATTTTGCTCCCGTTAAAGTTGCGGTTCTTCCTCTTAAAAGAAACCATGAAGAAATTGTTAAAGTTGCCAAAAACATTACAAAAGATATGCAAATGTCCTTTGCTTGTCAATATGACGATACAGGTTCAATTGGAAAATTATACAGAAGACAGGACGAAGTGGGAACATTGTGGTGCGTCACAGTTGACTTTGATACCATCGAAGGCGACGGATGTGTGACTGTTAGAGATAGAGACACAATGGAACAAGTCAAGGTTCCGGCTGAAGGCGTAAAGAAATATATACAAGACAAATTGTTTGAATAAAATAAATAAACTCTCCAATTTGGAGAGTTTTTTGTTAAAATTAAAAATCCCAAATGAACTCGATTTTTATAGAAATAACTTCGTGTTTTCCGTTTTCGTATTTCGCAGACGTCTCTGCGTAGCAATTTTCCAAATTTATATGGGTCGCCATGCTACCTATAAATTATGAAAAATTGACTTGATACTTAGCTTAATGACTACAACGAAAAACACTCGTTCTTTCGTCAAAAATCGGTCCCTTTGGAATTTTTAATTTTTTGCTTGTCAATATGACGATACAGGTTCAATTGGAAAATTATACAGAAGACAGGACGAAGTGGGAACACTTTGGTGCGTCACTGTTGATTTTGACACAATCGAAGGCGACGGTTGCGTGACTGTTAGAGATAGAGACACAATGGAACAAGTCAAGGTTCCGGCTGAAGGCGTAAAGAAATATATACAAGACAAATTGTTTGAATAATAATACAAAAAAAGACTCTCCTTTATTTAGGAGAGTTTTTTATTATCATCATAATTATTTAAAATTGGTTTTATTAGAAAAGAAAAAATATTTGTCAAGTTTTAAAAAGGTAATTTTTCTACATTATATTTTCCACAAGCTTGTGGAAAACTCTTCATTTAAGCACAAAGTTATTAACAGTTCCTTGATTCGCTGTGGAAAAGTCTTGTGAAAAGAATTGCTCTTTTTCCTGTGAAACAGTCTTTTTTGTATATAAAAAATAATGTTTTCCACAACTTTAATAACAATGTGGAAAACTTCATAAAAAATTTTTTTAAAAGAATTGTTATTTGTTAATAATATTATATAACTCTTCTGCTGTAAAGCTGTGTATAAACCAATCTCCTATCCCTTTCAGCATAACGCAATCTATATATTTGTTTCCGGCTTTTTTGTCTTTATTTAATATGTTGATAAAATCTTCTTTAGGTATATCCGGAAGAGAGTAGGGGAGAGAGTGTTTTATAAGTAATTCTTTGACATATTCACATAGTTTTACATTATGTTGTATTTTATCGCCCACAGAAGTCATAGTAATCATACCTATGGCAACAGCTTCTCCATGACTGAATTTTGAGTAATTATAATACTTTTCTATGACATGCCCTATTGTGTGGCCGAAGTTTAAAACCTTTCTTATACCTTTTTCTCTTTCATCCTTAGAAACTATATCAGCTTTGATTTTACAGGAATTATATATAATATTCTCTTCATTACCGGAAAGGTTTAAGTTTGAGATAAGACTGTATTTGATAACTTCTGCCATACCGTTTCTGTATTCTTTTTCCGGGAGAGTTTTGAGAAAAGTGGGGTTAATATATACAGATTTGGGTTGCCAGAATGAGCCTATAAGGTTTTTCCCTTGCTCTGTGTCTATGCCGGTTTTTCCTCCTATGGATGAGTCTGTCATGGCAAGCAAAGTGGTGGGAATTTGAATGAAATCAATTCCACGGAGTATTGTAGATGCCACAAAACCTGCCATATCTCCAACAACACCACCGCCGAAAGCAACTATCATATTATCTCTGTGAATATTATTTTTCAGTAGTTCATTTGTGAGATACTCAAAGGTTTGGAGATTTTTGTTTTCTTCTCCGGGATTGATTAAAAAAGTATTCTTAGGGAGTATTTTTTTATATAGACTATATACATTTTTATCTGTTATAAAAAATTTATTTATGCCCGGAAAGTCTTTTTCTATTTGGTCAAAGGGATTATTACAAAAGTAAATATTATAGGGCTTTTGTGTTTTAACTTCTATTGTTTTCATAACAATAATATTATAACATATATTTGTATCAAATCACAAATCAAAAAAAATTTTTTTAACCTTCCCCTTTAAATGACTTGACAAAACATATCCATTTGTGGTATAATATAATTGATAGATAAAAATGGGTTGTCAGACAACCTAATGTTTAAGGAGAATATCACAATGAAAAAAGGTTTTACCTTAATAGAGTTGCTGGTTGTAATCGCAATTATAGCCATTCTTGCTGCAATTCTATTCCCTGTTTTTGCCCAAGCAAGAGAAAAAGCAAGACAAACATCTTGTTTGTCTAACCTAAAACAAATCGGTACAGGTGTTACACTGTATGCTGATGACTGGGACGAACAATATCCTCCCTACATCATCAACTTTGCATGGTGGAACGACAGCAAATACCAAAACGAAGGTTACCCTTGCACCAAGTATCAACAAATCGAGTTTGAAGTTTCAGGTCCCGGACCTAACTACACATGGATGGATTGTATATTTCCTTACATAAAGAACAAGGGTATTTACGAATGTCCTTCTATGAAGGGTTATGGTGGATATGCCATGAATAAGTTCTTAGCTGACAGAACCAACTCATACGGTTCAACAGTTATTCCTATGGCACAAATCGCCAATCCTTCAGGCACAATTCTTTACATGGACGCTCCTATTTTACAACAAAGTAGCGGTGTTTACACTTGTGCAAGAATGGATATTCACTACATTAACGATTTCCAAAAAGGTCCTCACGCAGGTGCCGGCGGAACATTCCTTGCCGCATCTAACAGACACCTTAACGGTGGTAACTTCTGCTACCTTGACGGTCACGCAAAATACTCCAAGAGAGGAGCCGGTGCTCCTTATTACGAAAACAGAACTTGGGGTGACAGAGGTGACGGTTATTCCGGTTGGGATCCAAACGTAAATTAATAACAATAAAGAGCGTTAAAAACGCTCTTTTTTTTAAATATGTAGAGAGTGTTATGAAATATTATTTATCAATTATTCTTATTCTTCTAACAGTATCATCATTTGCTCAAAAGGTTATATTCACCGATGATTTTGAGAAGGGAACTTTGGAGAGTTGTTGGTCAGTATCTGAAAACTGTGACCAAAAACTTGAAAACGAAAATGTTTTTAAGCCTTTCAAAGCTCCTTCCTTTTCTCTGTGGGCAAAGCCTAAGGAAAGGTGTGTCTTCAGTCAGATTTTAAAAGATGATGCTCTTAAAAACATTTTACTTTCGGATAGTTTTATTATATCATTTGCTTATTATACCACAGGTTCCGATTATGTCAGTTGTGAAATTATAACGGACAAGGGAGTGTATCAAAAAACCATATCCCCTGTTAGGATAAACACATGGAATGAAGTTTTTCTAAAAGCCAAAGACTTTCAATCTCTCTCAAATCAAGGAGAGTTAAAAGGCAAAATCTTAACAGAGGGCATAACTTTTTCTTCCTGTGGTGAAGGTGAGTTTATTATTGATAATATAAGTATTTCAACAGAAAAATCCATAAATATTATTACAGACTCTAATTTTATCCCTATTTACGGAAAAAGAGGAAAGGTTACTGCAAAGATTTTTGATGAGACGGGAAAGCCTTATGAAGGTAAGGTTCTTTTCTCCTGTGATGGTGGGACTTTTAAAGAAAACAGTGTTATATCCAAGGACGGAGTGGCAGAAACCGTCTTTATACCGGAAAAAGTGGGGCTTTACAACATAAATGTGACTGCTGAGAGTGATACAACTCAAAAGCCCATAGTAATTGTGGAAGGTGTAAAAAATATAGATTGGACTTTTCCTACTAACAGTAAAGAACAATCCAAATCCTATGAAATAACTATTCCAAGTGAAACTGTGGCTCTTGCCTTTAAAGGTGAAGTCACAGAGGAACTTTTCTCTCTCGGAAATCCTTTTTATCTCTATGTTGATGGAAAACAGGTGACCGGCTCTGCAAGCAAATTTATGGATATTTATTCTCAAACATATAATTTGGAAGGAAAGGAGCATTATTTCCTCTTGTTGTTTAAGGATATAACAAGACCTACCCAAGTTTTTGCGGGAATTAAAAATATAAGAGAAATTATCCTTTCCAAAACTCCTATAGAAAATCAACCCAAAGACTTTTTAACAAATCTTAAAGGTATTAAAACAGAAGGTAAAGAGGTAGATCCCATATCTGATAATGATATAGAAGTTATCAGCGTCCTCTGTGATAATTATTTTGTTAAAAAGGGTGAAGAGTTCAAAATCAGTGCAAGTGTGAAAAACAACGGTCAAAAGGTTCTTCGAAATGTTGTTATATCTCTTTTTGATGAAAACCTAAAACTAATTGGGGAGAAAACAGAGGAAACCTTTGAGCCTAATGCCACTTATCTCATTGATTTTCCATTAACTCATAATGATTTGGGATATAAATCTTATTACATTGTGGCAAACAAAGATAATAGGATTTTTGAGAATACTTTAGAGAACAATTCCCTTCCTCTTTTACAAAAGATATATGTTTATGAAGAAAAATCTCCTACACTAAAAATAGAAAATTTAAAAGCCACAGCCTATAGCAACAAAATAAATGTATCGGCAACAACAAATGAGATAGGGGATGCCTTTATTACATTAAAGAAAGACAAGGCTCTTTATTTTGTTCATAATTTTAAGGCAGAAAAGAATATAAACGAAAGTTTTATAATACCGGATATTCCCACCGGTGATTATGAAGTGGAATTTGGTGTATATGAGAAAGCTCCCATAGAAAAAGTATCTGTCAATTTAAATATTAAGACAGAAAACAAAAAACCCATTAAGCCTATGAGTTACGGAACCTTTGTGGATATGGAGAAAGTGCCTCATTTTTGGTATGTAAATCATTCAAATACTCTCTTGTGGGAGGGAAAGCCCTATATGCCCTTCGGTTATATGTTTGTGGGCTCTAACTTCGTTCCTGCAAAGGAAAAGTCCACAAAGCCCCTGACTACCTACGAAGGCACTCTTGAAGAAATTCTTGTTATGCAAGGAGTAAATTCTTTGGGTATAACAGAAATGGAGAACACAAGTAAAATAGAAGCTTTTATGGAAGAGATAGGAATGACATATTCCACTCATGGGGGTGTGGGAAATGTGGTCTATTGGCAGAAATACCCCATGCAAGCTTATCTTGTTAAAAACGGAAAGCATTTTATAGACTTAACAAGTTCTAAATGTGAATATGATTTTACAGACCTTCGAGGTGAGAAAGTCAAAAATATATACACTTTTATTTATGACTTAACGGAAAATAAACCCATAGGCGTCTATTTAACCGAAAATTCTTCAAAGGTTGACATTTCCCTTCCGGATTATAATTCGGAACACAGATACAGAGCTTTCTTTACTGCTGAGTTAATAGGGGGACATGCCCTTCACGATTATTGGTCAGCTTGGGATGACAGAATAAAGCAAGCCAAAGAGATTTTGGATAAAAAAAGATTTCCGAGTAGTGTCAGATATGCCATAGATCCTATGGAAAATGAAGAAGGATTTTTCTTTAACAACGATCCTTATAAAATCCCAAGCGTTCAAGCTTATATTAAAGATATTGAAGCACTTTTGAAGGATAAATATGAGAATATTGAAAATATAACAAAGGCTTGGGCTGTGCTCTCCGGAGATTTGAGAGATTTCAATACTTGTGCATCTCTTGTGCCTTGTCAAGTTATTGATGACAAAGCCTATGTTTATAATATTTCATCAAAAGAAATCATAACCTTAGATGCAAAGAAAAGTGTTTATTGGTATGATATTATAGAATCAAGAGACACATCCTTAAGGAATCTTCATACCAAGTATTGTAACTGGTTTAAAGAATATTGTGATGTGCCAATAGTATCAAAGAGAGTAGGTGGACACACAAGAGCCTTTACCTGTGACAGGGAATATGGTAGCTTTGACGGAGTGGCTGTTGACTGTTATAACCTTTCTACTTCCATTAATAAGACTACAGGAGCTTTTGTGGCTGATATAGAAGACAGTGCCAAAACCGGTTGGTTCCCCACTTTAGAGATTAATTATGAAACTCCTTCACCAACCAAACCTACTGAAGGCTGGCCAAATGAAGGTGTTATGAGAGAAGATTTTGCCAGATTTTTGGAAATGGGTGTAAAAGGATTTAATATTTTTGCTTTGGATTTGCGAAATACTGCTACAGATGTTTATGCTTGGCCAAAATTTGATGTAATGCTACATCCATATCAATTAGAGTGGTATAACAGTATAAAAACATCCATATTAGAGAAACAAGATAGTTTAATTAATATGAAACCAAAGGTAGCTTATATTTATCCAACCTTAGAGCCGGAGCTTAATTCTTTTGTTTATAAAGACAAGAGCCATTCCGGTTTGGGATGGTCAAGTGTTAAGAGTAAGAGTGGTTATTGGTTTATTCCTACTTATAATTTTAATCACGATAATTTAACTGTCACATCATTGCCGGAGAGTCCCGCTGATATGTTTTACGGAAAAGCTCTTAATGATGCCATAAAAGAAAATGTATCTCCTATTTTATATATAGGTTTGAGAAATAATATAGGTGTTATTCCGGAATTAGATAAATTATTTAAAGATAGTTTCAAAAACATAAATACATCCTTTGGTGATATAAAATGCCAAGAGCTTAATGTTCCAAATGGCTTTACTGTCACCCATAAAGAGGGGAAATTTGTCTATGGTATAACAAACGGTATTTTATCAGTTGTGGCAATGGATGTAGACCCTACATTGTATGTGGAAAAGGAAGAGATTCCTGTTACTCTTTATAATCTTCCCAATACATATTCTTTGTTGGGGGTTAAGGATTCAACTGTGGCAGATGAAATTGATGAAAGTTTGTATGTTTTGGGAGAAGAGAGCCCTTATATCTATTTGTCAGAGCTGACACCTACCTATGCCAAACAGGGCTTTGGAGTTTTGGAGATTGATCACAATCTTGATATGGGACCTTTGTCTTGTAAAGGTGTGAAGTTTAAGCACGGACTGGCAAGTCACGCTCCCGCAGAGATTATCTATGATTTAGAGGGAAAATACAGTAAATTTGCCACATTTATAGGTTTGTGTGATGTTTATGTGGATCTTGGAACTGTCACTTATGATATTTATGTGGACGGGAAAAATGTTTTTTCTTCCGGTCTTGTGAGAGGTTCCGACCTGCCGAGAAAAGTGGAAATAGATGTAAAAGGTGCCAAGGAATTAAAGTTTATTATAGGGGACGGTGGAGACAGTAACCACGCCGACCACGCCTCCTTCTTTGAAGCAAGACTTTATAAGTAAAGCATAAATTATCCCCCCACGATTAAAAATCTTTGATTTTTAATCGTTGCCCCCCAAAGGGGGCAGGGCGGTTCTATTCACTCCCCTTTTTTACTATGATTCTTTTTGGCCAAATCCAAAATCTTGAGTAGGACCTATAAACACCTTTTTGGGTAGTATATTTTTATTTGCTGTCTGCGAATGCAAAAAAAATATACTACCCAAAAAGCTGTTATGTAATAGGTTTATCTAAATTTTAATTTCGTATTTGCCCAAAAAGAATCATAACAAAAAAAGGGGGTGGGCTATAAATTTTAAGGTTGGCTATGGTTGATTGACTTCACCCTCTTTCTCATCCCAAAAAGTTTCGTAAACTCAACTTTTCGGGAACCCTTGGGTCACCCACCCGCCCGGACCATTTGCCAAAGGCAAATGGTGGGTGGTATTTTTGATTTGCATGGAACTGCAAATCAAAAAGATTGGATTAGCACATACTCAAACTTTTCATCACCACGTTTTTTTGCATTATGCATTATTGATTTTAAATTTGCAAGGCAAATTTAATTTTGTAATTTGCAAAAATCCTAAGATTGATGTATAATATAATTAGAATATTAGTATACCAAGTAGGATTAATAATGATTTTAGAAAACAAATATGTTCGTTTTGAGTTTTGTGATAAGTGTGGTTCTATAACTCAAATAGAAAACAAAACTACAGGCAAGAAATATCTCAATTATAACCCTAATGAAACCCCCAACAACAATTATTGGAAAAAACTCTCTCCGCAAGCCTTAAAATGTGATAATTTATCTCACAGATTTGTAAAACTAACTCTTCCCACGGAAGATCATATAGGAAAGCCTATTTATTCTCATCATACCGGAAATCCGATTTTTACCAAAACCGGAGACACTCTTAATATCTCTTTTCCGGAACTTATTTACAGAGGGGAGAAAACAGGCATTTTTATCAATATAGATGTCACTCTTTCACAAGATAGCAAAGAGGCAATCTTTGAACTTCATATAGACAATAAAAGCCCTTATATGATATATGAAGTATGGTTCCCATACATAGGTGGAAGATATTTTTCCTACACAGAGACCAAAGATATTATTACCACTTCTCTCAATCAAAGAAATATTTATAAAGAATTGTATGATAAATCACGTTCAACTCATACTTTCGGAAATCACCATTCAAGGATTAATATAGGTCCCGAATATATGCTTCCTATTATGGATATGAGTGACGGAAAAGAAGGTTTGTCTTTTTGTAAATATCAAAAAGAGCCTTCCCCCACTATTCTTATGTTTGAAAATTCTCTTTATACAAGAGATAAGATATGCTTGACGTGGGCTTGGTGTCATCAAATTTTTGTAAAGAGCGGCACCGGTTTTGATCTTGCTCCATGCGGAGTCGGAGTTCATGAAGGGGATTGGCATATTACTTGTGATAGGTTTAAAAAGTGGCTCTATACTTGGTGGTCACCTTGTGATACTCCGAGAGAATTAAAGGAAAAGGTGGCCTTATTTCACACTACAACTCATGGTTTTTCCGGTGAGCCAATATTTGAATTTAAAGATTTACCGATGGTTGCCAAGGATTGTCAAAAATATGGCATAAATGATATTATTATTTGGGATTATACCACATCTATTTATCTTCGCCCGGATAAAGGTGACTTTTGGGAAATGTCAAAAGAAAGGGAAGAAGAGTTTAAAAAGGCTGCCAAAGAGATAAAAGATATGGGAGTTTATCTTTCTGCTTTTATTAACTTCAGACTATTGGTTAAATATAATAAAACCTATAAGGAAAGGCATAAACTGGCACAGATCGGTTTATATGATGATATTCCTACCTATGGTTTTGGACCTTGTTCTATGGATGGTGGAAAATACATTGAACCCGGTATGGAAATGGGATCAGAAGCAATTTGTTACGGTTCAGATGGTTTTCTTGATTATGCTCAAAAAATTATAGATAAAACCTTTGAAATGGGGTGTGATGTTTTCGCTTTGGATCAAGGTGCGGAGTGGTGTTTCTGTCTATCTAAAGAACATGGACATAAATCACCTTGGGAAGCTTGGGAAAGGAGTTATAAGTGGTTTGGAGACATAACCAAGCAAGTGAGAAAAAGAAATCCTAAAGCTTATACAGTAAGTGAAGTTCCCGATCTTTACAATCTTAACAAACTTGATATGTGGTGGGATTGGGGATGGCGAGACTGTGAATCCGGTAACCTTAGATTGTTTAAATATGTATTTCAAAACTTTATAGGTGTTTGGGGAGTTGATGAAAACCAATATGAAATAATAGCAGATGCCTTTGCCCTTGGTGCCATGTTAGCTGTTGCCACAAAGGGTATGAACGGAAAACTAAGTGACGTTCCTTATTTGGCAAAAAAAATAAAATCTTTATCTGTTTTGAAAGATAAAGTAAAAGATTATTTGATAGATGGAGAGTTTTTGGATACTCAGTTTATAGAAGCAAATAATTGTAATGCATATTTATATAGAGGAAAAGACTTTAATTGTATAGCTGTTGCCAATAATAAAGGAGAGAGTAGGGAAGTTTCTATTAAGTGTGATTTTGATGTAAAAACAGGCACATTAATTACAGAAAACTCCGAAATCACAATATCTGCGGAAGATAATACATTCAAAATCACTCTTCCCCCATACTCTCCCGGTTTTATTGTTATAAAATAAGAAATTTAATAAAAAAAAGCCTCACAATAGTGAGGCTTTAATTTTATAATTTTAAACTTACCATATTTTCTTTTCAGAGTAAGTTGTGTGGAAGAGATGGTGTGGTATCTCACTACCGATTTTTATTTTTTGAAAAAAAAACAAAATCCCCTAAAAATCCCTTCTTTTTTGCTACGCGAAAATCTTTATTCGCTAATACGTAGAATTTTGGTGACGTATAATTGCCTTTGGCTTGATTTCCTAATAAAATGAGGGCGTCAATAAATTGACACCCCCATTTATATTGAAAATCTAAGCCAAATCCACCGGCTTTGCTTCGCAAAACCTATTATTTACTTACCATAAATTTTACTATTATGCTCATTTCGATTTTTGCTGCAAAAAATCGGTCTTTTTGGTGATTTAGTATTTTTTACCATATTTTCTTTTCTGAGTAGTCAGTGTGGAATAAGTGGTGAGGAATTTCACTACCTATTTGTCCAAGAACTTCAGCATATAATTTCTTAAGATCAGTGTTATCTTGTGAGCTTCTTATAGCTTGGTCTTCATCAGCTTGGTAGATATCCTTAGCTCTCTTTTCTTTGAAGTCAGGATCAAAGTTTCTGGGTTGTCCACCACCATTGATACATCCACCCTTACATGTCATAACTTCGATTAAATCATAGTCACATGTTCCGGCTTTAATGGATTCGCAAAGTTGTTTTGCGTTAGAAAGTGTATGAACAAGAGCAATCTTAAGCTTTACGCCACCGACTTCAAGGTTAGCTTCTCTTATACCTTCCATTCCACGAACAGCTACAAAGTTTACATCTTTAAGTTTTTCGCCTGTAATTTCTTCGGCAGCAAATCTTAATACAGCTTCAGTCACACCACCGGTTACACCGAATATAACACCACCACCGGATTTCATGCCGAAAGGCTTATCGCATTCGCTTGGTTCAAGACTTGCAAAGTCAATGCCTGCACCTTTAATCATATTACCTATTTCAACAGTGGTTAAAACAAGGTCATAATCGGGACATTCTTGACCGAATTTTTCTTGTGTTATTTCATACTTCTTTGCTGTACAAGGCATAATGGAAACATTGTAAATGTCTTCTTTGGTTTTGCCTATTTGTTTGGGGAAGTATTCTTTAATTAAAGCACCAAACATTTGTTGTGGGCTTTTAGCTGAAGAAAGGTTAGGAATAAGTTCAGGGTAGAACTCTTCAAGATATTTAACCCAAGCAGGACAGCAAGAGGTAAATTGAGGAAGAACACCGCCTTGTGTTTTTCTCTTAATAAATTCAGCACCTTCTTCAAGAACTGTTATGTCAGCACCATAACATGTATCAAATACATAGTCAAAACCAACAGCTTTAAGAGCAGTCACAAGTTTACCTGTGGTGTCTTCATTTGCCGGAACACCAAACATTTCGTTAATGGCAACACGAACGGCAGGAGCTATGTTAGCTATAACAACCTTGTCGGAGTCAATAGCTTTGAAAGCTTTTTCGGTTTCGTTTTTAATTACAATGGCACCTGTAGGACAAACTTTGGCACAGTTACCACAGTTTACACATTCAACATCTAATAGATTCTTTCCGAAGGCTGGGAGAACCATACTCTTAGAGCCTCTAAATGCAAAGTCAAGAACACCTATACCTTGAATTTCGGAACAAGCTCTGACACATTGACCACAAAGGATACACTTTGAACTGTCACGAACAAGTGAGTAAGATGATTCGTCGATTTTAGGCTCTTGGTTGCTCTTGTAGTAATTGTTTTCTGTCACGTTTAGCTTTTTGCTAAGATCCATAAGTTCACAATTACCGTTCTTTTCACAGGTAGGACATTCAACTCTGTGGTTGGCAAGCAAAAGTTCCAAAGCTGTTTTTCTGATGCTTCTGATCTCTTCAGTATTGGTTTTTACAACCATACCGGGACGAGGAGCAGTGCAACAAGCTGCTTGGATACCCATTTTTTCAATTTCAACCAAACAAAGACGACATGCACCAAATCTGGAAAGGTCCGGGTGGTAGCAGAAATTAGGAATGAATATACCGTGTTTTCTGGCGAGATCGATTAGATTCTTTTCGCCGTCAATAGGTAATTCTCTGTTATTCATTATTAAAGTATTTTTAATGTCACTCATATTATTAACCCTCAATAGCTCCGAATTTACATGTAGAAACGCATGCACCGCATTTGATACATTTTTCGTCGTCAATTACATATTTATCTTTAACATTTCCACTAATAGCTCCTACAGGGCATTGTTTGGCACATAGGCCGCAACCTTTACACTTTTCTTTATCAATAACGGGAGCGCATAATGCTTTACATTGCTTTGTAGGACACTTTTTGTCTATGATATGTGCTTCATATTCGTCTCTGAAGAAACGAAGTGTAGAAAGAACAGGGTTAGGAGCTGTTTTACCTAAAGCACAAAGAGAACCCTTAGAAACAGCCTTGGCAGTCTTTTCAAGAAGGTCTAACATTTCAGGTGTTCCTTTGCCTTCTGTAATGTCGGTTAACATTTGAAGCATTTGCTTTGTTCCTTCTCTACACATGGTGCATTTACCACAGGATTCGCTTTGAGTAAATGTCATAAAGAACTTGGCAATCTGAATCATACAGGTGTTTTTGTTCATAACAACAAGTCCACCGGATCCTACGATAGCTCCTACTGCTTTTAATGAATCGTAATCAATAGGAATGTCAAGGTGTTCGGGAGTTAAACAACCACCGGAAGGACCACCGATTTGAACTGATTTGAACATATCATCTGTGGGGTTACCTGCGTTATCGGTTACACCACCACCTATTTCAAATATCAAATCTCTTAAAGTTGCACCCATAGGAACTTCCACAAGACCTGTGTTTACAATATTACCTGTAATTGAGAATGTCTTTGTTCCTGCTGAGGTTTCTGTTCCTATCTTCCTGTATTCGGCAGCACCGTTTCTTATAATGTTAGGAACGATGGAAAGAGTTTCAACGTTGTTGATACAAGTAGGTTTTTTGAACAAACCTTCGTGTGCGGGGAATGGAGGCTTAGGAATAGGCATACCTCTTTCACCTTCAACAGAGTGAATAAGAGCTGTTTCTTCACCACAAACGAAAGCACCGGCTCCTTCCATAATTTGAAGTTTAAAGTTGTATCCGGTTCCGAAAACGTTGTCACCTAAGATACCTAAAGCTTCAGCGTCTCTTATGGCTTTACCCATTCTTTCAACTGCACGGGGGTATTCTGTTCTAACGTAAACATATCCTTCGTCTGCACCGAAAGCTTTGGCAGCTATCATCATACCTTCAATAACTGAGTGGGGGTTACCTTCCATAACGGAACAGTCCATAAATGCACCGGGGTCACCTTCGTCACCGTTACAAATGATATATTTCTTTCCTTCGGGTTCAATTCTTGCAAAGTCCCATTTTCTACCTGTTGGGAAACCTGCACCACCACGACCTCTTAAGCCGGAGGCTAATACTTCGTCACAAATCTCTTTGTCTGTCATGGTCTTGTAGGCTTTTTCTGCTGCGAAGTAACCGTCGTTGGCAATATATTCTTCAATGGAACCGGAGTCAATGGAACCACAAAGAGCCAAGGTGATAAACTTTTGTTTTGAGTAGTAAGGAATATCTTCTTTGTTGTGGTATCTCTTGCCGTCTTTGGGGTTGAGATAGAGAAGTCTTTCGATAGTTTCGTTTTTTAATACAGTTTTATCAATAATTTCGTCAACGTCTTCAAGTTTAACTTTGCAGTAGATAAGATTGTCGGGAAGTATTGTCACAAGAGGACCTTGTTGACAGAAACCTTGACAACCGGATCTTTTAACTACTATTGTTTTGTCGGCAGATTCTTCTTTGTCTAAAACAACTTCAATATTGTAGCCAAGGGCTTTGATTTTTTCTTTAAAGGAATCATAGATTTTTAAAGAACCGGAAGAAACACAACCCGTTCCACCACAAACGATAATCTTTTTGTTTATTTTGTTGTAGCGAGAAAGAAAATCGTCTTTAATTTGTTGTAAATTTACAGCACTCATTATTTCTTTTCCTCCTCAATGATTTTGTCTATAATCTCAATGGCTTTTTCCGGTGTCATTTTACCGTGAACTTCGTCGTCAATAATCATAACGGGAGCAAGTCCGCAAGCACCGACACAGAAAACGGTTTCAATGGTGAAGAGCATATCATCTGTTGTGTTTTTGTCTTCTGCGAGATTGAGTTTTTTTCTGACGGCTTCTCTGATAGGTATAGATTTTTTAACGTGACAAGCAGTTCCGTTACAGATTTTGATAATGTGCTTGCCTTTTGCTTCCAAGGCGAAGTGTGCAAAAAATGTTGCTACACCGAATACCTTTGAAGGGGGTATGCAGAGCTTTGTTGCAACGAAAGTCATAACATCTTCGGGAAGATAGTTATATTCTTCTTGAATTTTTTGCAAAATAGGAATCAGTTTGTTTGAATCGCATCCGTATTTGTCAAGGATGGCACAAACTTTTTCATAGTTTTGAGCAGTTGAAGTTAATTCTGCCACTTTAGTCCTCCTGATTTTTATTTAAAAACCTTGCGATTTTAATAAAAAATACATGTTTTTGTGTTAATTGATAAAATATTACCAATTAAACACCTATTTTATTATACCATTTTATTGAATTTTATTCAAGTTTTAAGGCTATATTTTTGGTAAAAATAAAAATTTTTTTTAAAATAGTGAAAAAAAGTGTTTATTTACTTGACTTTTTTAAATATATGATATAATATAATTAGAAAATATAATTAATAAAGGAGATGTATAGATATGTCATTTGTTGACTCTATCAAATCTTTCTTCGCAAACTATGTAGGTTTTGCGGGCAGAGCAAGAAGAAGTGAATATTGGTTTACAGTATTATTTCTCTTTATTGTAAACGCAATAATTTCAATTATCTTCTGTAAGAATCCGGACACAATTAAAATTGTTTCAAGTATTTGGTCATTAGTTATTTTGCTACCTTCAATTGCTTTGTGTATCAGAAGAATGCATGATATTAACAAGAACGGTTGGTGGATATTAATCCCCTTTATTCCCGTTGTAGGTTGGATTTGGTGGATTGTTCTTTGTTGTAAAGACAGTGAACCCGCAAACCAATGGGGTCCAAACCCAAAAGGTGACGCACCTGTTGAATTCAAAAAACCTGAAGAGTAATAGACTTGCCCCTAATCTTTATGATTAGGGGTTTTTTGTGGGAGGAATATCTGTTTACAAAATGTTTTAGAGAATATTGTAATTTTTTGACAAGAGCAAGTAGAAGTGAATACTGGATCTTTACTATATTGATGACTGTAATTAATTTATTAGTTGTTGGTATTATGATAGGTTATTTTCTTGTTTTAATTA
>JAFSVJ010000105.1 GCA_017445025.1 Abditibacteriota bacterium
ATCGTTTCCCGGATTGAAGTGTGGTTCTCCACCACTTCTATTATAACACATTTTCGGAAATTTAGGGTATATTTACCATTTGCGTCTTTGATCGCCACCATTTATTTCTCCTTTTTTGACCAAAGAAATCGTGGCACCTCACAGTCCGAAGGACTGACGGGGGGATGGAATTAGGAGCGAAGCGACCGTGGGGGGGCCGTGTCAATGAACCCCCTTTAGCCCATTCCCAAAAAGTTTCGCTTTTTTATCAATGAACCCCCTTTAGGGGGGGCTACGAGGAAAATCTTTGATTTTCCCGTGGGGGGGCCGTGCGAAACTTTTTAGGAGCCCTTGGGCTTCCCGCCCACCCTGCTACGAGGAGCGAAGCGACCGTGGGGGGGCCGTAAAAATTATGTTTGACATAACTAACCCGCTATAACCAAAACACCTTTTTCCGGGTGCATGTATTTTTCCGCACACTCTTTTATGTCCTTTGATGACAGTGGCATATAATAATCCCTTATCTTTTTGTCATAATCCAAACCTAAATTATTATATTCCGCGTTTGAGAGCATACTTGCCTGTCCTTCATTGGTTTCAAGGCTCTTTGCAAACATACCCAATATAAAATTTTTATTATCTCTGACCTCTTCATCTGAGACAGGTATATTTACTATATCTTTCATAATATTATCAACAGAGCGGACCCCTTCGTCCACACTTTTTCTGCCGGTTCCGAAAACAACTTTCCATATTCCGTTATAAGCACTGCCTATGAGTGTAGAATATATACCGTAAACAAGACCTCTTCTCTCTCTTATTTCTTCAAAGAAACGAGAATTGAGTGAGCCGCTTGCCCCCAAAATATTGTTAAGAACCTTAAATTTATAAAAATCTTCGCTTTGACGCTTCATATTCAGAGCATAACCCATATTGACTTCGCTTCTCTCTGCACTTTCCATTGGAATATTAAAAGTCTTTCTGTCTGTGGGAATATCGTAAACAGATTCCGAGATTATTTTCTTGGTTTTATTTGTTTTATAAGAAGAAAAATAGTTTTCACACAATTCCAAAACCTTTTCGACTCGTGCGTCCCCTACCACAACCAAAACCGTGTCTTGAGGGCTGAAATATGAATAAAAATCTTTAACATTATCTATTGCCATATCTCGAACAGATGTAATAGCATTATCAAAGTTTTCCGACCAAAAAGGCACTCCCTGTGGCACAACATTGTTGTAAAAACAATTACTTGACACATTTGAGGGTAATTGTCTGTTATGAAGCAATATTGACAGAGCTTCCTTTTTCTTTATTTCAAAAATATCTTCCGGGAAAGAAGAATTAACCAAACAATCGGATAAATTATACAATAATATATCCAAATATTCGGACAAGGCTTTTCCGTAAAAAGAAAATCGCTCTGCGGTGCAATCAAAATCTATATAAGCTCCCACCTGATCAAGAGACTTTGCTATTTGCAGATAGTCTCTCATTTTGGTTCCGGCTTGGAGCATATATGCCACCATTTTTGAAACCTGAGATTGGCCTATGGGCTCATACATGTCCCCATGTTTAACATATCCTTCCACTGCCACGGTAGAAGTCAAAGGATTATCCTTTACTATTAAAGTCATACCGTTTTGGAGAGTAAATCGTTTAGGCTCATCAACTACGACCTCCGGGCTTACCGAACCGGTCTCCCCCCCTACTACGTGAGGCTCGCCACCTTCTTTCTGTCCCCCTAAGCCGTAGGCTTGGGGGGTGGCAGTTGCCAACGGCAACTGACGGGGGGATGGAAATTGTGCATTATCTAAAGCTCCTTCCGGAACCTCTGTATAAACCGGTTTTTCTTCAAGACCTGTGACCACATAGGTTGTATTGTTCTCTCTAAAATATTTATCCAAAACATAAGATATATCTGAAGGGGTGACAGCTTCAAGTCTTGAAATCTGGTTGTTATAATCTCGCCAATCGCCATAGACATCTGCCATACCCAAAGCGTTTCCCACACCGGACACGGAATCGGTTTCGTATACAATTTCCGCCTTGGTTTGATTTACAGCTTGGGTAAGCTCCTCATCGGTGACAGGATTATTCTTTATGTCTTCTATTTCTTTTATTAATAAATCATATATTTCATCACAAGAAGTATCTTCCGTGGCTGCCATTCCCAAAATAAAAAGTCCGGCCTGTTTTCTGTTCATGGGGAAAGCGGACACAGAGGCAGCCTTTCCCGTTTGAACCAAATGTTTTGTCATTCGTGATGATTTTCCCTCACTTAAAATACAAGAGAGGACAGAAAGAGCATCTATATCTTTGTGGTGCAAATTGGGAATATGAAAAGCCATATATCCCATAGGCACTTGACCTTCTATATCTACCACAGATTTTTTAAAACCTTTTTGAGGCAACTCTTTGGAATAATACCTTAGCGGTAATACACCTTTTGGAATTGGTGAAAAATATTTATTTATATAGGGAAGAGCGGTTTCTCTGTTTATATCCCCTACCAAAACCAATGTGGCATTATTGGGGATATAATATTTTTTATAAAAATCATATATAGTCTCTCGACTGACAGCTTCAAGGTCTTGCCTGTATCCTATAACTGGACGACTGTAAGGGCTTCTTTCATAAGCTGTAGCACAGAGAGTTTCAAAAAGCTTTGTTGTAGGCCTGTTCTCATAACCGGCAAGTTCACTTAATACCACACCTTTCTCTGTTTGCAGTTCCTTTTCGTCAAAAAGAGCGTGAAACCTTTCCGCCATAATTTCACAGGCGAATTCAATATGCTCTGTTCCCAATAGATTATAAAAGTATGTATAATCATAACTTGTGGCAGCATTCTCCGTGCCTCCAAAGCCTCTGATGAGTTTGGACGCCTCACCTTCCTTATAATTTTCGGAAGATTTGAAAATCATATGCTCCACAAAATGAGCGAAACCAAAGGAACCCATAGGCTCATCGGCAGAACCCACCTTAAACCAGAGCTGCGCACTTACCAATGGAGCTTGCCTCATCTCCTTGATCAATACCTTTAAACCGTTATTGAGTGTAAATTCATCTACATTACTAATTTTATATTCTGACATAAAAAACCTTAAATATTAATTATAATACATAATTATTATACCACAATGTAAAATCAAAAATCAAAAATAGAAAATCAAAAAAAGTGGTGCTTTGCACCACTAAGGTTGGCGTGCGTCTAAATATTAAGGTGGGCTATGGTTTATTGACTTCACCCTCTTTGAACTGAAAATTGCATCCGCAATTTTCCTTTCAAGGAGGGGGGACCGTAAGGCGAAGCCATTACGGTGGGTGGTATTTTTGATTTGCACGGAACTGCAAATCAAAAAGATAGGATTAGCACATACTAAAACTTTTCGGAACCTCTTGGCTACACACCCAGCCGGGATTTATGGGGTGATTCTTAGCAATCGACAATGAGGTAGAATTTTAAGATTTTCTATTTTCCATTTTTGCTTTCTAAACGCCCCAATATGAAATTTATTATCTTTTTCCGACAAAAATACCTTAAAACTTGAAATAACAATAAAAATAGAGTATAATATATATAGTTATGTGCGAAAAATATAACTCTTATTAACTATTTTCAATCAAATCAGGAGAGGATTATGAAGAAGATTACTCTTATTTTTGCAATGATTATTCTATGTTACGGAATAGTTATTGCTCAAGAAAACAATATAGATAACTTTTTTGATTTTTCAAATCAATCCGGTTATTATGTGACCGATGACAACGAAAGTGAAAACATAGAAAGTGATACCAAAGAAGTCCTACCGGAAAAATATTCTATGATAGAAGAAGGATATTATACACCGGTAAGAGATATGTATTTACAAAGTTTTGATGGAAAAGGGGAAAGTTGGTTATTTGCTACTTGTGCAGCTTTAGAAGGTTCAGCAGTAAGAAAATATAATGATAACTCTATTAGTTTTTCACCACTAAATATATATAATAACAATTTTCTTTATAAATATAATAATAATCATTTTTATTGCTATGACTACGATCAACTAAATAAACTTTTTCTTGGAATGTCATATTATTTTAATAATATTGGTCCTATACTTGAAAAGGATGATCCTTGGATCTCTCCATTTAATAGTCCTAAAATACAACCATCTAAACCAGGTGTAGCCGAAAATGCTTATATAATTGCTAATAATACTAAAAATTTTGGATTTGATTTTTCAACTAGAAAAAAAATAAAAAGTTTTGTATATAATAAAGGTCCAATTGCAATAACATTTGAATACGCAAATGAATATATTTATGATGATATATCATTTTATGGTAGAGGTAATGCAATAGGAAACAATCAGATAATTATTGTAGGTTGGGATGATAATTATTCTAAAGAAAAATTTGGCAAATATACCCCTAGTGATAATGGAGCATTTTTATGTAAAGATTCACGAGGAGAAAATAAACATGATGATGGTTATTTTTGGTTATCATATTACGATAGAGCTATAAGACAAGCTATAGGTTATGATTATAAATCTTCTAAAGAGATTAATTTTAATAATATTATAACGTATTCCAAAAGATTCCCACAAAATTTTGATATTGATAACAGATACGGTAAAGACGACAAATTTAATTATAGATATGGTAAAGCTATTTTTAATACGGAAAACAATGGTTCAATAGTAGGTATAAGAACATACATTCCTGTAAGTGATACAATAATTGAATGGAAATTATTATCAGGTTCTAAAACTATTGAAACTCATACTTATAAAACAACATATCCAGGCTATGTATCTCTTTATTTAGATAAACCATATTCTTTTTCTATTGGTGATAAAATTCAACTAATAATAGACTATAATAGAGAAAACATAAGCAAAGGTAACCATATACCAGTAGAAACTAATTTATATTCACTCCAAGAAATTAATTATAAATATTGGTATTATCCTGATTATTCTGTACGTGACTATGAAGTTCGTTATAGTTATGATTATAATGATATTATATTTCAACCTACTTGCATTCCGGGAACAACTTTTTATTCTACTGATAATAAAACATGGCATGATTTGGCAGATGAGGGTGGAGTTTTAGGTGTTGGTTTGCTGACTAAAGAAACTCTTAAGGTGACAAGCGTCATAGTAAGTCCTTCTACTTTAACTTTAACAGTGGGAGATTCCAATACTTTAACCGCTACAGTTAAACCTGACTATGTTCCTAACAAAAAAGTGGCTTGGTCATCTTCTAATACTTCCGTTGCCACTGTATCATCAAGCGGTAAAGTCACAGCTAAAGGTGCCGGAACTGCAACCATTACTTGTAAATCAAATGATAGCGGTGTAAAAGGCACTTGTAAGGTGACAGTTAAAGATATTGTAAAAGTGACCAGGGTCACCTTAAACAAAACAAGTATTACCCTTAATAAAGGAAAATCTACCACATTAACGGCAACAGTTTCACCGGATAATGCCAAAAACAAAAATGTCACTTGGTCATCTTCCGATACAGCTATAGCTACTGTATCTTCAACAGGAAAAGTGACTGCCAAAGCTGCCGGAAACACTACAATTACAGTTAAAACTGAAGACGGCGGATATAAAGCTACTTGTAAGGTGACAGTAAAAGTTCCTGTCACAGGCGTTTCCTTAAATAAAACGGAAGTTGAATTAGGTAAAGGCAAAAACATTGTCCTAAAAGCAACTGTTAAACCTTCTGACGCCACAAACAAGGCTGTCACATGGTCTTCTTCCAATAAAAATATTGTTTATGTAAATTCCGAAGGTAAAGTTTCCGTTTATGCACCGGGAACCGCAACAATAACAGTTAAAACCAAAGACGGTGGATTTACAGCAACTTGTCAAGTAACTTATAATGCTGTTATCGGTATTACATTAGATAAAACCAACATTAAACTTAAAAAGGGTGGAGCAACCATTATTACACCAACCGTTACTCCGGATAATGCTACCGATAAAACAGTTTATTGGTCATCTAATAACAAAACTGTAGCAACAGTAGGTTCTAACGGAAAGGTGACTGCTAAGGATGTAGGAACAGCCACCATTACAGCCAAAACCAAAGACGGAAATTTAAAAGCAACTTGTAAGGTGACAGTTTACGAGCCTGTATCCGGTGTTGTTCTAAATCGAACAGAACTTGAACTTAAGAAAGGTAAAACATATACCTTAAAAGCAACTGTTCGACCTTCCGGAGCTACAGACAAAACAGTATACTGGTCATCATCCGATAAAAACGTTGCCTATGTAAACTCAGAAGGTAAAATATCTGCCTATAAATCCGGAACTGCAACCATTACTTGTAAAACCAAAGATGGGGGATATACTGCTACTTGTGATGTGACAGTAAATACACCCGTCACAGGAGTAACTTTAGATATAACCGAAATAACTCTTAAAGAAGGTGAATCGGTAATAATTCATCCAACAGTTTTACCGGAAGACGCTTCAAATAAATCATTTACTTTATCATCATCTAATAGAGATATTG
>JAFSVJ010000106.1 GCA_017445025.1 Abditibacteriota bacterium
AATGGAATACATTAACAACACCTATGCCACAAGGTGTTTATATGTATAATCAAACCCATAATGGAGAACATAAACTACGTTATGAGCAATCTATTGGTGCATTACCAAAACTAAATTATGATCAAATTGTTAATCTTAACAACCTTACAATATCTACAGACAGTGATATACTTGTTTGGAAAGGTTTAGATGAAACAAATAACAATTTACCTATAGAAACACCTACAATTAATTTAACAGTTAGTGATAATGATACCACAGACCCTTATAATGTGACTGTCACAATTTACCACACCGGAGCAGAATATTCAGGAACAACAAACTACAACGGACAAAGCCAGTGGACACCGGTAAAAACTATAACCCTTACAAATCAAACAGGAGCAACTCAAACAATTACTTGGGACGGTTCTCTTGACAGTGGTGTGGCATCGCAAAATGCCTTATCTCACGCAAACTGGACCGACCAATATGAAGAACTTGTGGAAGCAAATAACGGCAACCCCATAGGTGTCACGGTTCCAACACCTACCATAGCAGAACCTTGGACATATACTTATGACATTACTGTGACGCAAACAGACACAGAAACATACACTTTTCCCGATCAACAAAATGGGGTAACTTGGTCTGCAAGTGATAACACTTGGCTTAGAAGTAAATTCTTAACCATAAGCCGAGCAAAAGATAGTAATAATAAATATATATACGATTTAGAATTTAAGGAATATAATGATAACGGAACAACAAGAGAAAATGCACAGATAGACCCTATAACCGGTGAACCGGATGATTGGACTTTAGATGATGAATATATTTATTATATTAGATCTTTTGCTTTAAAAGATACATACTCTGAACCCGCAAAAGCCGGTTATTTATTAATGTATAATGATATATTTGAAATGTCAACAGTAAGTGGTAGTTTGTCTGAAAATTGTTTAATTCATAACAGTTCTGATTTAAAAACTTCGGGGGCATCCGGATTAAGCCATAAGTTTGAGGTTGAAATTCCACGTAATAATATGCAATATGCAGGAAATTACATATTTCCTATGATTCTACAAGATAATCATCAAAACAAATATAGAAATCATACTCAGAAAAAAGTTGTTAGTTTAAATTCAAGTACACTAAGAACTCCGGTTTTTTTTCATAAATATGTAGAAGCACCTAACATCTATGGTATGTATTATTCTCCCGGATATTTGGCAGAACGAAATTATGATTTAATAACTGCAGATTCTAGGTATTCATTAAATGGTTATCGTAAAAGTGGGGAACCTATTGTATTAACTAATGATCCACACTGCGGACAAAGTGGATTAATGCAAAATCTAAATGCTTACGAAGCACTCCATACCCTAAATACTTATTGTCCTATTTGTGCACAAGCTAATCCAAATAACAGTTATAGTGTTTGTCAAAATAAAATTTGGGCTTTTTATGGGCATGGAGATAGAATTATTGAAAGTAATTCATCTGTTAGTGGAGCAATAGTATTTTATAATGGGGTTGATAATTATGTTTATTTAAAAGGTGATTCCGGAAATACAGCCAAGATTTTAAATTATAATCGTCAACCTATAGCTACTGTTGAAATAGGAGATTTATCATATACTGATTTTGGATATTTTTTTGGTTGTAAAACAGCCGAAGGAAATAATTCAATTGCTGAGAAATTTCAAAAAGATTATAAAATGAAAGCAACCTTAGGATTTGTATATCTTACAATGGATAATGGACCATTTGAGATTTTTGATGAAACTTTTTGGAATTCTATTTTAGTCGGAAACGATATTAATACATCTAATAAAATTGCAAAAGAAAAAGCATTACCACTTTTTATAGAAAAACATTTAGTTTATGTTGGAAATGGAGTTTTAGTAGATGTTATTGGCTTTGAAACAAAAGTTTTTGGTGATGGTTCAATTAAATTATTTTAGGAGAAAAAAATGAAAAATGTATTATATTTCTTTATTATTATATTCTTATCAACGGTTGTTTATTCACAACAATTGACTGAAAATCAAGTTATTCAAATTGTTAAAGATTTTGAAAACAACCAGAATCTTAGTAATTTGCAATTTCATAATTATATTGATAAATTCTCATATTATGAAGTTGTTTTAGAAAATTCGATTGACCATAAATCTTGGAAAATTAATAGTTATGGAAACGTAATTTCTTACTTTAATCATAAAGTATGGGAAGATAAAGAAGAAGGTATTTACACAGAAGATCAATTGAAAAATATTGCAATTAATTATTTAAACAGTAAAAATATATCTCTTGTTAATTATAATATTAATCCTCTTGTATATACCTTTAGTGACACCATAGATTTTATATTTATTAAATTTATAAACCCTAATTTAGATATTGTTTCAAAAAATATGATTAGGGTAGCAGTTAATCCACATAGTGGTTTGATTAGTGAATTAAGTATAACTCAAGAATCTGATATTGAATTATCAGTAATTCCTTCTTTAACAGATGCTGAAGTTCAGACAATAATTAATAATATATTTGGTCAAAATTATGTTAATGATTTACAAATAACCATATATTCATATAATGAGAACCTTCAAACAATACAAAGAATAGCAAAAGTTAATAATGAAGCAATGGTATATATTGATGCATATTCTCATAATGTTATAGCTATAGCCGGTTTAGGATATAATTCTAAAATTCCGGATTATGTGTATGTAAATCAACAAAAATATAATAGTTTGCCAAAGAAAAAAATAGATTATGAAATAAAAAAAGTTCCTTACAAGTCATTAAGTAATGAGGAAATCAGTAAAATCAATATTAATGTTGATACTATTAACAATATATTGGTTAAAACAAAAAATAGTGAAAACATCAAGTATGTTATTACTAAAAATAACTATAAAATTGATAAAAAGGATAAGGGCATAGCTCGAATGGAAGTAAACGGTAATAAGTTTATATTCCATAACGGTTCTTATTGGTGTTTTATCAATAACAAAACCTATAATATGGGTGGAAACTGTATAATAGAAAATGGGAAATTAAAGCTCCCGGAAGAGTTTTACAAAAAAGTCCAAGATAAGGATTACCAATTCTTCAAAAAGTAAACCAAAGATAAAACCAATTGAAACAACACAAGAAAAACTTTCTTTGTTAGGTAAAATAAAGAATCTTTGGCAAAAATTAACAACTTTTATCAACAATATATAGTTAATAATTATGTAAAACTTGAATTATAACGGTCAATTAGAGTGGCAATTTACTAAAACCATAACCCTTACAAACCTTACAGGAGCAACTCAAACAATTACTTGGGACGGTTCCCTCGATAGTGGTGTGGCATCACAAAATGCCTTATCTCACGCAAATTGGACTGACCAATACGAGGATCTTGTAGAAGCCAATAACGGTAATCCTATAGGTATCACGGTTCCTGCTCCTACCATAGCAGAACCTTGGACATATACCTATGACATTACTGTGACGCAAACAGACACAGAAACATACACTTTTCCTAACGAACAAAACCCCATAACTTGGGCATATAACGACAACACTTGGCTTAGGAGTAAATACTTAACAATTCAAAGAGCAAAAGATGAAAATAATAAGTATATTTATGATGTTGATTATGATGGTTATGATGATAACGACACAACAGAAGATAACGCTCAAATAGATCCAATAACAGGTGAACTTGAAGATTATGAAGCAGATGATAAATATATTTATTTAATGCGTGCATATAACTTAACAGATAGTTTATCTACATATAATAATCCGCAACATGCTAAAAGCGGATATTTGAATATGTTAAACACTGTTGATGATATAATTCCTATCGGTTCAATAAGCGGTTTTGAGTGTGAAGCACATAACGGAAATCTTGACGGTTTAAATGTTTATGACGGAACAACTTATCATAATATAAGATTTAATGTTCCGGTAATAGATATGCCGGCAAAAGGTTTATATATTTTCTATCTTTGCTTTGAGGATAATCATGCTAATTTATATAGAAATCATATATCTAAGTATACAAATCATCTCAATTCACGTGATAATCCAATACCTATTGAATACTTTACTTTAGGTAATTCAAAAATTATATGGTGTCGTGGCGATCAAGATTATTTTATAAAATCTTTAACATTGAATACAGGATATTCGCAAGCTCCTGAAAAATGGGTTAATGAACAATTACCTCCAACATTCTATGAGAATGATTTTTATAAATATAAAGTTCGTGCGGCTGTTAATGGTGCGTTTTTTAATCGTGATACTTATAATGTAATTGGACCATATAAGAATCATAATAATAGTTGGACAAATAATAATGATATTCATGCAAACAGATACTCATTTGCTATGAGCTTTCAAAATAAGAAAAAAACGGGCAGTAATTTTAAATATACTATTAATTCTGATATTTATGGCAGTGAATTAAATAATATCATTAATAAATATAACTCTTATTTTACAAATTTTGATTCCGGATTAGGTAATGTTTGTAATTTAATAAAAGATAATACAAATTCAAACTATTTTACATGTGGTTGGAATTTTTCAAACGATCTTACCTATTTTAATAATTGGACTGAAAGAAGAACCTTATTAGCCTGGACTGATAAAAACGATACTTTTTTAATATATACCATTGGAAGTTTACCTTATTGTCAAAATTTAATAGATAATTTGAATAATGCTAAAAAAATACTTAGTAATGGTAATATTATTAATGAATATAATAAACCGGAACATCAAGAAAATCTTATTAATATAACAGGGTATGCTTCTTGGGGAAAAATAGAGAATTGTGTTTTATTAGATGGAGGTGGAAGTTCTTCTCTTAGTTATAAAAACTCATTTGGTATTGCAATAAATATAAAACATGAAGAGGATTATTATAATGGTCATATTCGTAAAATTCCTAATATAATATGTGTATATTCTGAAGTCAAATAAAGGAGGTAAATAAATGAAAATTATTAAAATCATTTTCTTATTTATTATATGCGTATTTTTATTAGGATTAATATGTGGTATTTTTTATGTTGAGAAAAAATACAAATTATATTTTGATTTTGGTTCTACTATATTAATAGATGTCGATAGCAAGAAACAAATTAATAAATACTATTGGTTTGAAGAGTATTGTAAAATTAATGATTTTTATTATAATGCTTATTATAAAACTTATTATGATAAATATTTTCAGAGAAATGAATATCTATATTTACCCGAAATAAAAACATCTAAAATAACATTTAGAACTGAAGGACTTAAAAAAATAAAAATAAAAGATAATCTATATGGTTATTGTGATTATAACAATAAGATTATTTTTAAGTCAAGTAGTAATTATTATATGATTGAAAAAGCTAATAATTACTTAATAATATATAATGCTTGCGATAGAGGACTTTTAGATTTAAATGGAAATGTAATTATTCCAATTAATAAAGAAAATATAGCTTATATAGGAGATAATAATTTCATAATTAAAGAGCAAGGGAAAAAATATATATTTGACGCAAAGGATAAAAAAGCAGTTTTTGATGCAACACATTTAGGACTATTATCTGATGGATTGATACCTTTCAGTAAAGATGGTGAAAATTATGGTTATGTAGATATAAACGGAAAAATTGTAATCCCACCCATGTATACTTTTGCCGGGAATTTTTCTGAGGGAATAGCAATGGTTGCAAAAGGAAGAGGATTATGGTACCAAAGAATCGGTTATGTTAATACTAATAATGAAATAATAATTCCAATAAAATATCTTTTTGGTAGAGATTGTATAGACGGAAAAGTTTTAGTCACAAATATTTCGTTAATGAATCATATTCATAAGTTATTTGAACTTTTATTTTTTGAAATTTATTTGTTGTTTCATTAATTTAAATTTTGTTTTAAAATAGTAATATAAAAAAGGTAAACTAAAACTCCCGGAAGAGTTTTACAAAAAAGTCCAAGATAAGGATTACCAATTTTTCAAAAAGTAAGCCAAAGATAAAACCAATTGCAACTATAAAAGAAAAACTTTCTTTGTTAGACATAGTTAAAAATCTTTGGCAGACAATTTATACATATCTTGTAGATTATATTTATGAAATGTTTTATAGTAAAGAACAAGACGAAAGTAAGTATATATAAAGTATGTGAATTGTAATTGCAAAAGAAATAATTAAAATTCATAGATTAACAAAAATAGCAACCATATGGTTGCTATTTTTAATAGAATAATTTTTGATCCTTTGAGTTAAATATATCAAATTCGTGGTCAAGGGCACTGTATGTTTTGGCACTAAAATCATAAATGCTTGACTTATTCTCCGAAACAGCTACAGCATATCCGCCTTTTGAGTGAATTATGTATATTTCCTTAAATTGTGGCAGGAAAATATTCTTTCCTTCAAGGTCCCAAAAACCGAAAAAGTCACCTTTCTTGACTTCAAAACCTTTATCCGTTATGTTCCACAATTCTCCCTTATCTTTGGTGGAAAAAATAGTTTTTAGATTGCTATTCAAAACTTCACATTCTCCCACATTTTCGCAAATTAAAAGGTTATTTTGCAAGGTAATATTTGAATAGGGTTTAGACTTTAAAGCCCCGGATAGGTCAAATACATAATAATTTTCACCTTCTTTTCCTATAAATCCACTACTCTCCGGTAAAAGTGTTATTTCGGATATAGCCTTCTCAAATTTTTTATTACCTTTAAAATCGAGAAAAGTTCCCCTGTTGCCTAAAACTCCCAATATTAAATCATCTCCCGCTATCTGTAATTTGTCATATTCAATGGGGACAATTATATTTTGGTCTCTGTCCATAATACCTTGTTTATTATGGTCTGTGACAAGGAGAAAGTCTCCTATGGTATTTATGATTCTGTAAGGGTATTTGGCTGAAACAAGTATTTTTCCTTGATCTGTAATAAGCCCATATTTGTTGTTCTTCTCTGTGGAAACAAGGTTGTTTTCAAGAGGAGTTACGGCATCAAAGAGAGGATATTTAATTTCGTTATAGGTAAAAATAACCTCTGTATAATTCTTTCCCGTGGTCTTAACAGCCATTATATAATCTTCTTCCGGTGGAAGTTTGGCTTTGGATTCAGTGGCAAATCGCCCCGGCTGAAAGGTTTCGTCCGGCTTTAAATGCTTAACCGGTCCCTTTTGTGCATAAACACTTAAGGATAACAGTATTAATAATGCACAATGCAAAATTAATACTTAGAAATTTATTGCATGAATTTCGTTTTTTTATATATAGTGTAAATATTTTTTTCATATATACTCTTTTATGGTATAACTATTTTGTATGGCACGGGGGAGTCTACTTTGATATCATATTCTCCGTTTTCAAGTTTTTTCCATTCCACTTTAATATTGCCATGTGGGGTGGGGTAGGATCCTCTCGCCCATTTAAGGTCTCCGAAGTGAGGATTAATTATAGCTTTCTTAAATCCCGGCTCTGCCGGTTTTATACCAAGGATAAAACTTGAGAGAAAATATGTGGGAGCTGATGACCAACCGTGGCAGTGGCTTCTTGTAAGTCTGTCACCTTCTTTGGTTCCCATAGACCACAATTCCCAGAAAGAAGTGGCTCCCTTGTCAAGCATAAATCCCCAGTCTCTTCTCATTATGTTCAAAAAGTCTGTAGCTCTGTTGTCGTTTTGAAGAGCTTCCAAAAGGAAGAATTCATAGAAAGGGCTTCCCGCTTTTACAAAACCTTTAGGTGGATTGTATAATATCTCTTTTGATCTGACAGCTCTTTCTCCTTCAGCTACTCCTGACATATATGCAACTGTGTGAGTTTGTTGACTGTAAACTTTTGAATGTTCTGTTCCTCTTATACAGTCAGTATATGCGTTCATCTCTTCATTCCACATATATTTATTAATGGCATCTTTAATGGAATTTGCCAAAGCTCTCCACTCATTTGCCTCTTTATTATATCCTAAACTTTCGGCAAGTCCGGCTGTTTCATTTAAAGCTAAAACGGCAAAACAGTTGTTATGAGTGATAGAAGCACCACCTGCGGGAGTATCCATAGCTGCCCAGTCAAACATATTCCAAGCTCTAATATAGAATAAACCTAAATCATTAATAAAGGATTTTAAACCTTCTGCATTTTTAATGAGATATGTCATTAAATCTTTTGCACCATCTTTGTCACCGGTAAATTTATAATATTCAACACAACTTCTCATCCAAAGAAAAGTCCATGCGGGAAGAATGTTTTGCCAACCGGAGGGGACCTGTGATTCTGTGATAGGGCTTCTTTCAAGAGATTGACCTGTTATCCTTAGCCACCTAAGCCATAGTCTGTTATCACCGTTAACAGCATAATCAACAAGGGATTCGTTTCGGGCATCACCCACCCACAAAGTTTGTTCATATGTGGGGCAGTCTACATAAGTGTCCAGAGCGCAAGCTCTCATGGTATTGGCACCTATTTCCCACATTTTGTTTAGCAGATAATCGGAGCAAATAAAGGAGCCTTGATTGTTTTGTTGGTATGCTGAATATGTGGCATTTATACTTCTTATTTTAATGGGTGCAATTAGATTCCTAAATGTTATATAAGTGTATCTAAAACCTCTTATTTGGAATGTCTTGTATGATTGCCTTCCTTCCTTTGTAATATATCTGAATGAATTTGTCATACCTTCCGCAAAGTTAAATCTCCCGTCAGGTTGTATAAATTCAAAGTTATGGAAATCTATTATAATACCTTCCGTGGCTACTATTTCAAAGGTTTCATATCCGGTCAAAGCTTTACCATAGTCTAAACATATACGAACATCTCCACCTTCATTAGGTTCAATGGTAGTCCATGTGTTATTTCCCAATAAATATTCTAAAGGTTTAGTATCTAAATTTCCTGTGGCAGTATCTGTATAAGATACAATAAAAGGACTGTTTTTCGGAATAAGATCTTGGCTTATCACCTTAAAATATGGTGTGCCTTTGAATTTATCAACTTTAGGAGATTTTAAATATTCACAAAGGACTTTTTGAGAGACATTTTCGTCCTTTACATAGAGAATGTTTTGAATTGCTTCGGGGTCGTTAAAGGTTTTTGTTGTATTAATTTGTTCTTCAGATAATTCGAAAGGTCCTATAAGAGCGAATTCACCATTACCGGCTTTAAACGATAATTTAGCTTCACATTCAATAGCTATTTGGAAATTCAACCAGTGATTTGAGCCACTAAAATGGATAATAAAATCATTTTTTCCACCTTTGAGCTGTCCTTTGGCTGAAAATTCTTCATTTATTCCTGAAGCTTTAGGCTCAAACTTATCTCCGTTTAGGTAGTAAACAATTCCTAAGGGTATGCTTCTAAAAGTTATATCACATTCCTTGTCGGATTCTATAGATGTTCCAATACAGAAATTAGCTGTATTAAAGTTAGAGTTTCTGTTGTTTGGAAATATAGCTTCTTTTATATTTAAATTAATGAAATAATCACAGGATTTAACAGTTTCATAAGATATAATTTTTTGTGGACAAACAGTTTCAAAAGTTAGATTGGGAATGTTTTTATATTCAAGATTATTATGAATACCGTCCTTGGCAGGTCTTATTTGAGTAGCCATATCCCAAGAGCTGTCGTCATAATTTAAATCTCTCCAACCATCATCATTTGAAGCGTCAAAAATCTCTTCAAAACTTTCTTGGCAAGATATCCTGACTGTTTCACTTACATAACAGCTATCTTTTTGTGCTTTAAAAGTATTATCACTGACAATAGTTTCATTTTCAAGTGATAGTTCACAATATAAACCTTCCGGTGTTGAAATATATTGAAAAGTGGAAGTGTTGTAATGATTTACAAGAACTGCAATAAGATTTTCCCCTTTTTGTAAATAAGGAGATATATCATAAATATCATAGTTGTAATGGTTTGCCCAACATCTGCCCGGTCCAAAACCTAAAAATTCTCCGTTAACATATAATGCGTATCTTGTGTCAGCGGTGATTTCAAGATCTGCTTTTCCGCCGGAATAGCTGAAAGTCTTTCTAAATCGGACAAATCTGTTAAATTCGGGTGTTTTGTCTTTTGTCCAAATCCAAGATCCTGTTAAATTCATATTGTTTTCCTTTATATTTAAAATAGCAATGCACAATTACTCTAAATCACAAATTATTAATCTTGTGATTTTAAAAAAAAGTGGTGTCAAACACCACTTTTTGTATTAGTCTTTTTTATTTAAAAAATCCGGGATGGTAAACTTTGAAGAGAAATTGGGTTGTGGCTCAAAGCTTGCTTGTTTGTTATCATTTTTCTGTTCGTTTCTTTGGCCTTGGCTTCTCCAACTTGGTGAACCACCTGTTTGAACTTTTCTGACAATGGGAGTGTCAAAACCTGTGGCAACAACGGTCACCTTAATTTGATCGCCTAAGGATTCGTCGTAAACAACACCGAATATAACTTCTACATTGTCAATATTGGTCTTGTTGTAAATGATTTCCATAGCGTCGTTGATTTCTTGGAGAGACATATCTTCGCTACCTGTAATGTTAACCAACATGCCTGTAGCACCGTCGATAGATTTCTCAAGAAGTTTGGATTCACAAGCTCTTTCAGCAGCACGAACAGCTCTGTCTTCACCGGATTCGATACCGATACCCATAAGAGCACTACCTTTGTTCTTCATAATGTTTTGAACATCGGCAAAGTCCACGTTAATCATACCGGGAACAACTATAATATCGGAAATACCACTGACACCCTGTCTTAAAACATCATCGGATACTTTAAGAGCATTTTGGAAAGTAATTTTCTTGTCACAAACTTCTTTAAGTTTGTCGTTGGGAATGGTGATTAAGGTGTCTACGGATTCCTTCATATTGCGGATTCCTTCTTCAGCCTTTTTCTTTTTTATTGGTCCTTCCCAAGTAAATGGTTTTGTGACTATACCAATGGTTAAGATATCCATCTCTTTGGATAATTGTGCAATAACAGGAGCAGCACCTGTTCCTGTTCCACCACCCATACCGGCAGTAATGAAAACCATATCGCAACCTTTCAGTTGTTCGCTGATTTCGTTTTTGCTTTCTTCGGCAGCTTGACGACCGATTTCAGGGTTGGCTCCGGCACCTAATCCTCTTGTAAGGTTTTCACCAATGGCGAGTTTATTGTCACAGGGTGATAAGTCAAGAATGTGCTGATCTGTATTTACTACAAGAAATTCAACACCTGCAATACCTTCTCTTATCATTTGGTGAACGGCGTTCATACCTCCACCACCTACACCGATAACTTTGATTTTGGTGTATTTACCTGTATCCAAAATGTCCATAAGATTGTCTGTCATGTTTTTTCCTCTTATAAAACGAATTTATATTCTATTTTAATAAATTTTCAATAAAACTTTTGATATTAAAGAGTATGCCGTAAATATCAAATTTTGGAGACTCTATGTCGTCTGAGGCTATGTGCATCATACCGAAACAAGTTGCCCATTTATTGCTCATAAGGTCCGGCGATTTGGTTTCGTTAAGCTTTCCTATTTTTACTCTGTGAAGGCCCCAAACTCTGTTGGCAAGGTTTTTAATGCCTTGGAGATGACTTAAACCACCGGAAAGAGTTATGGCATGAACTTTAATATTATTATTTTCAAATATAGTGCGAAGAGTGACAAATAATTGTTTAATGAGATCTTCTAAAATTTTGTTTAAAAAACCAACTGTAACCACACTTTTTGCACCGTATATGTCTATAAATGATACGGGTGCTTGAGAATCCACCTGTAATAGATTGGCGTTTTCCTTATAAATATAGTAGGCATCTTTATATCTCAAATGAAGGAGAGCTGATAGGGCTTCTATAAAATCCCCTATACCCATATTTAATGTAAAGCAGAGAGTAATGTTTCCGCTTGTGTAGCAAACCACATCTGTGGTGGAATAACCAATATCTATAAGACAGGAGCCTAAACTTTTCTCTTGACTTGTAAGAAGTATCTCGCCTTGTGCAACAGCACCTGGAATAATACTGGTAGCTGAAAGACCGCAAGAGGAGAGTATATTTTCTATGTTGTCAAGATAACGTTTGTCTATCTTAACCAAAAAATCTTCTGCTTCAATGGATTTGGCTTCCATGAGCAAGGGATCCGTCACCTCAAGTTTGTTGTCGATAATATATTTGTTTGTTCGTAGATATATTACCTCTTCACTTTGGGATAACTTTGATAATATGTTTTCGTTAATGTTTTTTAAGATAGGTGCGTTAATTACTACGGGACGATCAAATTCTTCCCGTGAATGGAAAGTTTGTGAAATAAGCTTGTCGTTATTTATATTAACAAATGTGTTTTCGGGAATGCCTATTTCTAAAGCTTCGAAAGCTTCTTTAAAGGTTTTGGAAATACACCTTTCCGGATGATGATTGTTTAAATCAGACTCTTCCACCTTTCTTATAAGGTGCTTAACAGGCTTAATCTCTTTGGTGACTTTATCATTTTCAAATACTATAAGTTTAATATATTCACTGCCGATATCAGCAGAAAGATACTTATTGCCCGATTCCAAAATAATCACCTTTTGGATTTATTAAATTATATACACACTATATATTATAATATATTTTAACATAAAATGTCAACTTTTAAATCAAAAAATATAAATAAATATTATTTTTTTGATTTATTATTATAATTTGAAAAAAGACCATAAAATATGATATAATATTAATAAGTGTATTTATAAAAATGATTAAATGGAGAATTGAATTGCTTCTTGCAATAGATGTGGGAAACACCAATATATCTTTTGGAGTTTACGATAAAGAAAAATATGTTATAACCTTTAGAATAAACACTCATCCTGTTAGGACTGCTGATGAGTATTATGCCCTTTTGTCTTCTTTGTTTGAAAGTAGGCATATTGATATAAATGACATTGACGGAGTTATTTTAGCATCCGTTGTGCCTGTGACCCACGAAGCGCTTATACGACTTTCTCGAAAGCATTTTAAGTGTGAACCCATAATACTTTCTTCCAAGTTGGATTTAGGATTTAACATAAAATATAAGCCTGCATCTGCTGTTGGGGCGGATCGCTTGGCTAATGCCATTGCAGCACATTCATTATATAACCAAAACGTCATTGTGGTAGATTTTGGCACTGCCACAACTTTTGATGTTATAGACAAAGCCGGGGATTATTTGGGTGGTGCCATTGTTCCCGGTATTCAAATATCTCTTGATGCTTTATTCCAGCGAGCTTCAAAGCTTACGGAAATTGAGTTAGTTGCCCCTAAGGTTGCTATAGGAATGGATACGGAGGAAGCTTTGCTTTCCGGTGTTATTTATGGATATGCCGGTCAGATTGATGCCATAATCAGCAAGATTACAGAAGAGTTGTGTGAAAAGCCTTGGGTTATTGCTACAGGGGGCCAGTCTTATATTATTGCGGAACACACTAAGTATATTGACGAGGCCATTGATAGTCTTACATTAGATGGATTAAATATTTTATATAACAGGATTAAAAATGGTTCCTAATCTTAAAATAGGGAACATTACATTATCTTCGCCACTTGTTCTTGCACCTATGGCAGGGGTCACTAATCACGCTTTTCGTTATATGTGTAAAAAAAAAGGTGGAGTAGGGCTCATTTACAGTGAAATGTTTTCATCATACGCCATTAAGTTTCGAGACCCAAAAACCATTTCCATGCTTGATTGGACAGAGGAAGAGCATCCAATATCTGCTCAAATCTTTGGTGGAGATCCGGAAACCTGTGCCATAGGTGCAGGATTTTTAGAAAGTAATTATGCGGATATTATAGACATTAACTTTGGGTGTCCTGTGCCTAAGGTGGCCCGTAGTGGAAGTGGGGCTTCTTTGCTAAAAGACTTATCTAAGGTTGCTCCCATTATATCAGAAGTTCGAAAAGAGGTGTCCTGTCCTTTAACGGTAAAAACTCGTTTAGGGTGGTGGCGTGGTAAGTCTACTATTGCTGAATTTATAAAAATTGCTCAAGATTGTGGAGTTGATGCTATAGCTGTTCATGGTCGTTTTGCAGAGGAAAAATATACAGGTTCAGCCCATTGGGATTCTATAGCGGAGGTTAGGGAAATATGTTCTGTTCCTCTAATAGCCAACGGAGATGTGGTGGACGGTTCTTCTTGTCTCAAACTCTTTAAAGAAACCGGGTGTGACGGTGTTATGGTTGGAAGAGCCTCTCATGGAAGGCCTTGGATATTCAAACATATTCTTCACTATTTACAGACAGGAGAGATTTTGCCTGAGCCTTCTTTTAAAGAAAGGATAGAAATGGCACGGGAGCATAACCAAATATTAAGGCAATTTCACGGAGACAGGCGGGCATCCAAAGAAATGCGGGGAGTGGTGGCTATGTATATTAAAGGGTTTGACCATTCCGCTCAAATCAGAAATATGATTATGCAGTCTAAATCCACTTTTGAGATTGAAGATATATTGGATAAGTTGATATCGCAAATTTGATAAAAGCAGAAAATGAAAAGAATTGTTTCGGTTAGTTTAGGGTCATCAAAAAGAAATAAAAACTCTCACTGTGTTCTTTTAGGACAGGAATATTCCATTGAAAGGCACGGAGTTGATGGGGATTTAAATAAATTTAAAGAAAAACTTTTGGAATTAGATGGAAAGGTGGAAGCCATTGGTTTAGGGGGTATTGACCTTTATCTTTGGACTGCTAAAAAACGATATACAATAAGAGATGCTAAAAAGTTGGCAGATTGTGTAAAAAACACTCCTGTTGTGGATGGTAGCGGTATCAAAAATACCATTGAGCGAATGACAATTTCATGGCTTTCTGAAAATAATATCATAGATTTTTCTCTTTCTACAGCGCTTATGGTTTGTGGTCTTGATCGTTTCGGTATGGCTCAATCACTTTCTGAGGTTTGTTCAAAGGTTATATACGGTGATGCCATGTTTGCTCTTGGTATTCCCATAAAAATAAATTCTTACAAATCTCTTTGTGTCATAGCTACTTTACTTTTGCCTTTCTTTTGTAACATACCATTCAAATGGTTATATCCCACAGGCAACAAACAGAGTGAGCATATAGAAAAATACACTTCCACTTTTGCATCATGTGATATTATTTGTGGAGATTATCTTTACATAAACAAATATTTGCCTTCTCCCCAATCGGGAGCACTTAAAGATAAGACAATTATTACCAATACTCTTACCACTGAGGATGTTTTAAATCTTAAAGAAAGAGGAGTTAAACTTATTGTTTCCACCACTCCTCAATTTGACGGAAGAAATTTCGGAACAAATGTTCTTGAAGGTATTATGACATCTATCTTAGGTAAAAGTATTTATGACGCATCAGATGAAGAAATTAAAGATATATTAACAAAATTAAATTGGAAACCAACCATAGTTTACAGCAAGGAATAATATGGAAAGATTTGGATTTATAATCCATCCTATATCAGCTAAGAAGGATGTGGCAAGGAAATATCCCATAGCCAAGTATTTGCCTGAAAGTTTTATTGAATGGGTAATGACATACAAAAGTCCTGTTTTTGTTTCTCGTATCGAAGGTGTTAAATCTCTGACGGGAACAGAAGCGGAAGGTGTTTTTGTAGGTTGTCCCCTTTGCACTCGTCAGTTTATGACTTTATCCCCTGAGTTCTGTTATAAAAGGATTATCCAAACAGTCAAACTGGCAGAGGAGAACGGAGCCAAAATTTGTGGTCTGGGGGCATTTACTTCCGTAGTCGGTGACGGTGGAATAACCATAGCCAAAAACTCTAATATAGCCATTACCACAGGTAATTCTTACACTATTTCTACTGCCATTGACGGGTCCTTGAACGGTGCAAAGGAATTGGGAAAGGATCCTAAAACCTCTCAGGTTGCCATTGTGGGGGCTGCCGGTTCCATTGGTAGAGTTTGTGCTATGATATATTCAAATATAGCCAAGAATATAACTCTCATTGGTAGAAATCCGGAAAAGCTTGAGGTTGTTAAAAATGAATTAAATCCAAATTGTAATATTACAATAACCAACAATGTGGAAGAAGGTATTAGGGATGCGGATATAGTTGTCACCGTATCCAGTGCTGTTGACAGTATAATTGAACCTTCTTTCATAAAGACCGGATCGGTTATTTGCGATGTTGCTCGTCCTCGGGATGTTTCTGTAAAGGTTGCCAAAGAAAGAGACGATGTTCTCGTTATAGAAGGTGGAGTTGTTAAGGTTCCCGGTGATGTGGACTTTCACTTCAATTTTGGTTTTCCTCCCAAAACAGCTTATGCTTGTATGAGTGAGACCATGATTCTTGCTCTTGAAGGTAAATATGAAAACTTTTCTCTGGGAAAAGAATTATCCGTGGAAAAGGTTAATGAAATAAAAGCTTTAGCTGAAAAACATGGATTTATACTTGACGGATATAGGAGTTTTGAAAAAGCTCTATCTAAAGAGGATATTTTAAAAATAAAGCAAAAAGCAGAAAGCAAAATGCAAAATGTAAAATAAATAAAGCAGAACGATTAAATTATGAATAAAGTATTAAACTCTCGGGAATTTAAAAGAATTATAACACGTATGGCGGCAGAGATTCTTGAAAAGAATATTTCTTGCAAGGATTTTGCCATTATAGGTGTTCAAAAAACCGGTGTATATCTTGCCCAAAGATTAATTAAAGAGATCAAAAAACAAGATGATATTAATATTTGGTCAGGCTCCATTAACATTTCTCTATACAGAGATGATTACGATCAAAGAGTAGCCAAAACCATAGCTCCCAGCCAAATTGATTTTGACATCAACGGTAAAACCATTGTGTTGGTGGACGATGTTCTCTACACAGGAAGGACTATTAGAGGTGCCTTAGATGCTATCTTTGATTTAGGACGACCGGAAAGAGTTCAATTAGCTGTCCTTATCGATCGTGAACAGAGAGAATTGCCTTTCAGTGCGGACTATGTGGGAAAGGTTATCCCTGTATCCAAGCGAGAGGAAATTGATGTCCATTGGAAAGAGGACGGAGAAGAAGACGCAGTTTATATTAAGAAGATTACTAAGTAGGTGTGAAAAATGGGACTTATATCAAAAAATTTAATAGATTTAAAAAGCACTCCAAAAAGTGATATAAACCTAATAATTGATACAGCCTTTACCCAAAAAGAAATACTCTCAAGGTCTGTAAAAAAAGTTCCCATTTTAAAAGGTAAATCCGTTTGCACCATGTTCATTGAAAACTCCACAAGAACAAAAAACTCTTTTGAAACTGCCTGTAAAATCTTAGGTGCGGATGTCATTGGCTTTTCCAAAACCGGTTCCAGTATTAACAAAGGAGAAAGCTACAAAGATACTCTCTTAACCCTTGAAGCTATGGGTGTGGATTTGTTTATTATAAGGCATTTTGCCTCAGGTAGCAGTGACTTTGCTGCCAAAACCGTTAAAAGCAAAATCGTAAATGCGGGAGACGGAATGCATGCTCACCCCACTCAAGCTTTACTTGATATGATGACTTTAATTGAGCACAGAGGCTCTATTGAAGGCATGACTGTCCTTATCTTAGGAGATGTTTATCATTCTCGTGTTGCCAGAAGTAATATTTGGGGACTTAACAAGCTTGGGGCAAAGGTTCGCATTTGTGCTCCGATGACTCTTCTTCCCGCAGAGATAAACAGTTTTCCTTGTGAAGTTTACACTGATTTGCGAGAGGCAGTTAAGGGTGTTGATGCCATAAATATTTTAAGAATTCAGCTTGAAAGAATGAACGCCGGATACTTCTCTTCCATCTACGAATATAACCGCTTTTACGGTATAGATACAGATATATTTAAATCAGTTCCGAAGGATACTCTTATTCTTCATCCCGGCCCCATTAACAGAGGTGTGGAAATATCTTCTGCCATAGCGGACGGTCCTAATAGTGTTATCGTTAATCAAGTGACTAACGGTCTTGCTATTCGTATGGCTATATTATATCTTATGCTTCAAGGTGAAAACAGATAATGAAAATTTTGTTTAAAGGTGGGCGTGTAGTAAGCCCTCAAGATAATATAAATGAAATCAAAGATATTGCTCTTGTAGACAAAAAGATTGTTCTTAATCCTTCAAATATCAAGTATGACAGAACCATTGATTGTAAGGGTTGTGTTATAACTTGTGGTCTTATTGATGTTCACGTTCATTTCAGAGACCCGGGATTTGAATATAAAGAAGATATTTATTCTGTTGCCGAAGCTGCCGCAAGAGGGGGGATTACCACAATTGTTGGTATGCCCAATGTGAAACCCGCAGTTGATAACAAGACTGTGGTTCGCTATATCCTTGATAAAGGTAAAGAAACGGCAGTTAATGTTCTAACTTCCGGTTCTGCCACAAAAGGAAACGGTGGCGAGACCTTAGCTGAAATAGGGGAGATGATGTTAGAAGGAATATGTGCAGTTTCCGATGACGGTTTTCCCATTCAAGACGCATCTCTTATGAGAAGAGTTTTGGAATATACAAAGAATTTCAACCTTCCTTTTATGGCTCATTCTGAGGACAAATCTTTAACCAAAGACGCCCAAATGAATGAAGGTTACAATGCAACTCTTTTAGGTTTAAGGCCTTGGCCCCGACAAGCTGAAGAATTGATGATAGCAAGAAACATTATGCTTGCTTCTTTGACTGGTTGTCATGTTCATTTCCAACATGTCACCACTAAAATGGGTGTGGATTTGATAAAGCTTGGAAAGAAATATGGTATACCCATTACAGCTGAAACCTGCCCACAGTATTTTACTTTAACCGATGATGCCTGTCTTGATTATAATACCAATGCAAAATGTTGTCCTCCTTTGAGAACCAAAGATGATATAAGAGCTATAATTAAGGGTTTGAAAAACGGAATTATTGATATAATTGCCACAGATCACGCTCCTCACGCTCTTGAAGAAAAAGAATTGGAATTTCAAGGTGCAAGTTTTGGAATGGTGGGTCTTGAAACCGCATTGGGATTGTGTCTTGAACAGGTTTACAAAAACAAATTTTCCTTGGAAGATATTGTAGAAAAGTTTATAGTCAATCCCGCAAAGCTTATCGGCTCAAAACAAGGTGCTTTTTCAACTCAAGAATTAGGGGACTTAATAGTATTTGACCCTAAAGTAGAATGGACTGTGGATGTGAATAAATTCGCATCTAAGAGTAAAAACAGTCCCTTTGACGGAATGACTCTTCACGGAAAGTTGAAACTTACTGTGGTAAAAGGTGAGATTTGTTTTGAAGATGCTTAATGTGGAGTGTATTCACTTAACTAAAACTGAAAAAATGAAATAAAAATATGTCTCGAGCAATAGGGATATGTTTGGTAAAACTTTTTCATTTTACATATATATTTAAGCAAAGATGATTATTAATATAGGTGATTTATAGATTATGGATTTAAATGCTTTTTATCAAAAATTATATGATACAGGTTGTGTGAAATTTGGGGAATTTACTTTGAAATCCGGAATTAAATCTCCCGTTTATGTGGATTTTAGAGTGACCATTTCCAATCCTTCTTTATTAAAAGAAATTGGTAAAGTTTTGGCGGATAAGGCTCGTGAGATTGGTTGCGACAGATTGTGTGCCATTCCTTATGCCGGCCTTCCCTTAGGTGTTGCCACTTCCATAGAGGGAAATATTCCTCTTGTTTATTCAAGAAAAGAAATTAAAACTTATGGAACGGGAAAACTTATTGAAGGAAAGTTTGAAGAAACAGATAAAATTTTGGTAATTGATGATATAGTGACAGACGGCGCCAGCAAAATTGAAGCTATAAGACCTCTAAAGGCTGAAGGATTAAATGTGACAGATATTTTAGTTATTATTGACAGAGAACAGGGTGGCACAAAACTTTTAGCTGAAGCCGGATATAAGCTTCACTCAATAGGAACTTTATCTCAAATATTAGAGTATTTAAAATCAGTTAATAAAATAGAAGATGATTTATATAATAAGGTTAAAGATTTTATAGCCCAAAATCAGTTTAAAACCATAAAAGTTGGTAATTAATTTTATATATGAGAATAATTACGAAATTTATTTGTTCTGCCACAAAGCTTAAATAAGTTGTTTTAAAATTAATAAGGTTAAATAAAATTTCAAAGGACCATACAACAGAGATTGTTGAGGAATTTGGCATTTTTTTAAAGATTTAATAAAGAATAGATTTTTAGATAAAATAGGAGAAAAAAATGGAATTTATATGTTCTACCACAGAACTTAAAGAAGCTGTTTTGAAAATTAATAAGGTTATTAATAAAAGCACAACCTTAGGTATTTTGGAAACCATTGCTATACAAACGGATGACGCAAATCTTCTTTTGAGAGGAACTGACCTTGGTAACACCATAGGAACAGTTATAGAAGCCAATGTTTCTACTCAAGGTGCTTCAACGATTGATGCCAAAACTTTTTTGGAGATTTTGGACAAGGTTAAAACGGAAGATGTTAAACTAAAGTTTGATATGGAAAAAGAAACCATTACCATCACTTCCGGGGATGCGGTATTTGAACTTGTTAATGATAAGATGAATGACAAATTCCCTGACAATGATAAGATTGAAAAAAATCAATATTTTTCAATAGAAAGAGAAGAATTGGTTAAGGGTTTCGCATTAACTCTTTTCTCTGTCAGCAAGGACAATGAAAACAAACAATTTTTGACCGGTATTAACGTGACAGTTGATGATTCGAACAATATTACTTTTGTTTCAACAGATACTCAAAGATTGTCTAAGTATGAAACCACAGCTCTTGATAAGGTAGCTGTTATGGGAAAGCCTATAAACTTTATTATTCCTTCACAGGCTGCTAAGATTTTAATGGATTTGGCAAAAACTCCCGGTGATCCTCTTAAGATTTATTGGTCAGGAAGTTTGTTAAATTGCACCATAGACAATGCCGATTACTATGCAAGACTTATTGAATCCAAATACCCGGATATTACAAGAGTTATTCCAAAAGACTTCAATACAGAGATTGTTATCAATAAGGCTAAATTATCAGAAGTATTGGGCAGAATGAACATTGCTTCTAAGGAAAACGGTGACAGATCTTTGATTAAATGTGAAGACAATACAATTGTTTTTTCTGCTGAAACAAAAGAACATAACATTTCCGTTAAAGAAAAAGTTCCTTGTATTCTTGATGGTGTAAATATAGATAAAATGGTTATTCATGTTAAGCACATGTTGGAGATTTTGTCTGTTATGGATCAAAATTGCGATAATATAGAAATCAAGACAGTTGCCGCAGAAAAGGCATTTACGGTTAAGATGAAGGATAATGATAAATTTACTCATGTCCTAATGCCTCTTAAGGTTTATTAATCTAAAGTTTATCAAAAAAAACCCCACAATGGTGGGGTTTTATTTTTTAAATTGAATTAAATACACCAACACTAGAACACAGAGCAGATAGATACAGTTTATAAAACAGAAGTATCTTATATAGTGATTCTTTTGGCTTTTTCTGAAATTTTTAAAGTAGTTATATGATATGACATTTGCCAAAGATGCTATTAAACTTCCCAAACCACCTACATTTACACCTAGAATAAGGGCTTTAGCGTCCATGGTCCAGTTTGCCAATAATATAGCACAAGGCACATTTGATATAATCTGGCTTAGCCCTAAACCTGTGAGATATACCTTTACGCTTGAATTTAGGCACTCTTTTATAACATTGTGAATAAAATACACTTTTTGAATGTTTCCTATGAATATAAAGAAACATATAAATGTTAAAAGTAAGCCATAATCTATTTTTCTGAATATTCCTCTGTCATATATAAGAGTTAATATTATAATTATAAAAAAGGATATGAGATAGTGCCAAATGTGAAAAATAGGCATAAGGGAGATAATAAACATTAATCCATAAAAAAGGGTTTTCTTTTTGGCAAAGGGACTTTTTCTCTCTCTTGGAGGAGTGATTTCCTTAGGAACAATGAGTAGGGTAGACAGTAAAAGTAATAATAGTCCTATTGTTGTGGGAATTATGGTAATTTTAACAAAATCAAGAAAATTTAGGTTATAATAAGAATAAAGGAATATGTTTTGGGGATTTCCGAAAGGAGTTAATATACTTCCTAAGTTAGCTCCTATGGTTTGAAGAGATATTATTTTAATTAATTGGCTTTGATTGTGGGCTTCTTTAAATATAATCAAACAAATGGGAATTAATGTTATGAGAGCCACATCATTGGTTAAGAACATAGAAGCTATAAAGGTTAAGAGAATAATAAAAAGGCCAGCAATTCTGGCTGTTTTTGTCTTGGATAATACAGTATTAGCTATTCTTTTAAGGAGTCCGTATTTGGAAAAACCTGCCACGCTTAACATAAAACAAAAAAGCAGAGAGAGAACGGAATAGTTTATATATTCTGTCACATATTCCTTAAAACTACTTTTTATAAATATTACTGTTATTAAACACAAGAAAAAAGACACAGTTAATACTATGTCTCCTTTGAACTTAAAATAAAATTTATGTGAAAGTTTTTTAATGAAATTCATTTTATTATGTGATTTTAAAGCAGCAAGTAATAATTAAATCAATGAAACCCTTAGTGCTCCATTGAGACAAAAGCCTATCTCTTCTGTTGCATTCCTCGCTTTGCGACATAAAGGCTTTGCTGCAGCAAAAAAGCCATCTCCCCTTTTGTATTCCCTCGATTTGTGAGATAAAGGCTCTGTTGCGGCAATCTCGGGGTCCCCAAAAAATTGAGCGAATAGCGAAAACAACCCAAGGGATCCCGAAAAGTAGTAGCATAGCAAGACTTTTTGGGAATGGGTTTTAGGGGTGAAATTTAAGATTTTTGACTAGACCCATTGAAACCCAAGGGTTCCATCCCTTGAGGTTTCAAGGAGGGGTATAGATAGGACAAGCCTATAGTTTATCGTTTATTCTGCATTTATCATTTTATTCTGCTTTTTGCTTTAATTATATTCTTTTAGGGATTAGGTTATTTTTTAATTATATATTTCTTTTTGGTTTTGTTAAATCCCAGGTCTATTTTCTTTTCGTCCAAGTTCCATTTTCCGTTTTTCTTGTTATTGTTAAAGCAATGGTAACTTGAAAGGATGGATGCTATGAGTAATCTTGAAGCCCTCTTAACAAGGTTTACTTCAGTCACTATTTGAATGAAATCAATAGGTCTCTTCTCCAATATTTCACAGATAATATCAAACAAGGTTAAACTTTCCGTTTCTAATCTGTTTTTGATTTCCAAGAGTTCCATAGATCGGTTAAGATCTATATTACAACCTTTGTCTGTGTCCCCTAAGCTAAACTTATATTCATTTGAGTTATCAGTTTTTTCAAGATAGAATATTCTGCCGGAAACGTCAGTAATGTTTTCGTAAAAAGGAGCCATTCCTATTATAATTCTGTTTTTGTTGTTGATATAAACAGTTTCTTTTAAACCATCTTCATTTGTAATAGTAATAGGGAAGACTTCTGCTTTTTGACCAAAAAAGTCAGGGGGAATTTGACAAAGTGGGAATGTTCCCGCAATTTTGTGATGATATTTAAGAACACACTTTTGTTTTCCGCCTGTCATGGAGAACATAGTCTTTGATTGATCTTCGTCAAATACATCCTCTGCGAGGGGGTTATAAACATCTGTTTTGAGGGTTCCTTCAAAGCCTTCGGGAGACAGTTCTTGGTCAAAGACATCTCCTTCGGCATTTTCAGAAGGTAATATTTCGGCAATTTTCAAACTATCCGGCACAATATTGGCGATCTCGGGAATGTCAAGAGGAAGTCCCCAAGTGTTGTTGCCTAAATATGAAACTTCAGAACAATCTGCAAGCATTTTCTCTATATCTTTGGCAAGTTCCGGCCATTTAGGATTATTTTTGGATATTCCCAAAATCTCATTTATGATATATTCGGAAGTCAGAGTTTCTTTCTCTTTTATCATATCTATAATATCATCTTTATCTTCCGGTTCAAAGCTAACTTTTACATACCATGCTTTTCCGTTGGTTTCTATTCTTTTGTCAACAAGAAAATCTTTTAAATAGTTGGCTATGGTTTCTTCCTTATCAGGTATGTTCAGATCTTCGTAATATTCACTTATAATGTCACTTAAGGTGATAAATCCGTTGTTGTTTATATAATTAATAATGGTTTCTTTGTCGTCGTCATATAATTCTATGGGGTTCTTTTCTTCTGTGGCAGTTGTTTCAACCGGACTTGTTTCATATATTTCTTCTTCATCACTTTCTTGTAAAATTTCAATCTCTTTAACATCATTAAGAGATTTGCACTCTTCTACAAGCTCATCCATATATTTTTTAAGAGTGCATTCAGTGAAAAGATAACCGTTTAATAGTTTTAAGGTTTTGGATTTGTCTATGTCCTCAAAAATATATTTATTGTCAAATAAGCTCTTATTATCTAACCATATAAAGAAGAGAGCTGTCTTTAAGGATAGTTTTTCTATTTTATTATTATTTAAAATATTAGTTATAATTTCGGCATAATTTTCGTCGTCAAAGTTAATTTCTTTAAAATAGTCTTGAACTGAGGATAGTTCATTCTTATCAATATAGTTTCGATAAATTACATCATCTTCGTTGTTTTGTTCAATGTTAAGGAAAAAGTCACAAACACCCCACTTTTTGCATACGGAGAAGAATTGTCTTTTATTTGAAAGAGTGGCTTTAATAATGTCTTTTGCTTCATTTTCATCACAATTTTTGGCAACTGTTAATTCATGGGTCAATTCTTCTTTGGTAAGTAAATTACCAAAACTTTTAATTGTATTAAAAATAATATTATGGTTTTCTTTTTCTTTTCTGGACAGAGGCATCCAAACTCTATCATTTATTAATATGTTTTTATCCACATAGTTTAATATTTCACCTTTAAAATTAGGAGAGATTTCTCTTGCTAAATCATTGGTATTAAGTGATTTTCCTATTAATGCTTTAAAAGCAATATTAGTCAGATAAATGTATTTATTTTCCATTTTTAATAGTATATCTCCGTTATTTATATCAATTTTCCTTCAAGGTCGTAGGCATCAGCCCCTGTCACTTGAACTGTAATAATATTACCTAATAATTCTTTCTGTCCCCCTACAATCTTTGATTGTGGGGGGTGGCATTTTCGTAGAAAATGACGGGGGGATGGAATTTCTGCTTTAATTTTTATTATTCCGTCAATATCAATGGCGTCCCTTTCCGTTCTGCCATAGATATATTTGCCTTCTTTATATTCACATAACATTTTAATATTTTTGCCTATGAGAGCTTTATTCTTTTTTAGGGAAATATCTTCTAATGTTTGTGCTAAAATACCGGCTCTTTCTTCAATTACTTTATCGGGAACAGATTCTTTTATATTATATGCGGGAGTGTTAATCTCTCTTGAATAGGTGAAGAATCCAGCTCTGTCAAATTCTGCCAATTTAACAAAATCAATAAGATTTTCAAAAGCTTTTTCACTTTCTGTAGGATATCCCACAATGAAGGTGCTTCTTAAACATATATTAGGGCATGCTTCCCTTAATTTTTCTATGGTTTTAAGATATTCTTCTTTTGTGCCTCTTCTGTTCATATCTTTGAGAACTTGGTTATCACCGTGTTGAAGAGGAATATCCAAATATTTAACCACTTTATCACAATTTTTAATGGCTTTTATTAAATTGGGAGTGATTTCTGTAGGATAGGCGTATAATAGTCTAATCCACTCCAAAGGCCCTTTTATATCATTGAGCTTATATAAAAGCTCAGGGAGAGCGTCCGGTTTGCCAAAATCTTTTCCGTAGGCTGTAATATCTTGAGCTATTATGTTTAATTCTTTAATGCCATTATCTGACATTATTTGAGCTTCTTTTAATATATATTCTTCCGGTCTTGAACGCAAGACGCCTCTGATATATGGAATGGCACAGTAGGAACATCGGTTGTTGCACCCTTCGCTTATTTTTATGTTTCCCACGTAATCACCTAATGTGTTAAGGCGACCGCAAATAGGTTCAATCCAAGTTGTGCCTGTGGTTTCTATTTTACTTTTGTGGTTTTTTATATTATGAATAATATCCATAATATATTTGTGCATTTCAATGCCGCAGTATGCTGTAATATATTTTCCGTAAAGAGAAATTAATTCTTCATTAAATTTTTGAGGATAACAACCGCAGACTATAATATTGATTTTAGGATTTAGCTTTTTGGCTTTTACAGCTTCATCAATATTGGCTTTAGTTTCATCTCTTGCACTTTCTATAAAGGAGCAAGTATTAATAATAATAATATCAGCGTCTTTGTAATCGTAAATAATTTCATGCCCTTCTGTTAAGATTTCGGCTAATGCCGCTTCCATATCATATTGATTTTTTGCACAACCCAAACTTACGGGACATATTTTGTATATTTTTTTATTTTTCATTGTTTAAAATTCTGTCAATATCCGCTTCGCTGAGCAGAACATCTCTTGCTTTTGCTCCGTTCAAAGGTCCTACAATGCCTGCCTCTTCTAACATATCCACAAGTTTACCGGCTCTGTTATAGCCTATTTTAAATTTCCTTTGTATCATGGAAGTGGAACAATAACTGTTGTGAATTACATATTTAACCACGTCTTCCCATAAATCATCTGAACCTGTTCCGCTAATAGTGCTTCCGTCGCCATCGCCGGACGGAACTTCAATGGGCTTAATGGTATAATTTGGTTCTTTTTGTTCTTTAAGGTATAAGACCAAATTTTCTATTTCTTTTTCACTTAAATAACAACCTTGAACACGGAGAGGTTTGTTGGCATCTATTGGAGCAAATAGCATATCTCCTCTACCGATTAACCTTTCCGCTCCGCTTTGGTCTAAAATAACTCTTGAATCTGTATGGCTTGAAACTGCGAAAGAAATTCTTGAAGGTATGTTTGCTTTTATCAGACCTGTCACAACGTTTACGGATGGTCTTTGAGTTGCTATAACCAAATGAATGCCCACAGCTCTTGCTAACTGGGCAATTCTACAAATAGAAGCTTCAACATCTTTTGCACATTGCATCATAAGGTCTGCAAGCTCATCAATTACAATTACCATGTATGGCAGTTTTTCTTCCGGGTCAACCTTGGAGTTATAACTTTCTATGTTTCTTGAAGTAGATTCTTCAAGTAATTTGTTTCTTCTATCCATTTCATCTACAATGGCTTTTAAGGCACCTGCCGCAAGACGAGCGTCTTTGATTACGGGACAGGCAAGATGGGGTATGCCATCGTAAAGGCTTAGCTCCACACGTTTAGGGTCTATCATTACAAAGCGAAGTTCGTCCGGTGTCATTCTGTATAACAGAGAAGCTATTAGTGTGTTAAGTCCTACGGATTTACCGGAATTGGTGGCACCAGCAATGAGAAGGTGAGGCATTTTTGTTAGGTCAGCAAAAATAGCTTTTGCCGCAACATCTTTACCTATGGCAAAAGTTAGAATACCTTTAGCTTTTTGAAAAGCAGGGTCTTCTATAATTTCTCTAAGGGTAACCATGGAGGGAGAAAGTTTCGGAACTTCAATACCTATGGCACTTTTCCCGGGAATAGGTGCTTCAATACGAACATCAATGGCAGCCAAACTCATGGCAAGGTTATCTGCCAATTGGACTATTTTTTGAACCTTAATACCTTCGGCTAACTTTACTTCATATCTTGAAACAGTCGGTCCGTCTGAAACATTTAAAACCTCAGCTTGAATATTAAAGGTGCTTAAGGTATTTTCAATGGTTTTAATATTTTTTATATTTTCGTTATTATCTAATTCCTTTTTAGGTTGCGGTGGATTTAAAAGAGAAGTGGGAGGAAGCTTAAAATCCACATTTTTCTTTAGTCTACTGAAAGAAAATTCTCCCTGATTCTCTTTTGTTGTCTTTGCTTCAGTTGGCTTTGGCTTATTGCCACTGTCTTCAAGTAATTTTGCAAGCAATCCTTTGTCATCTTTATTTTCTGATAAGTCTTGCTCGTTTAGTCCTTTTTTATTAAATTGTAAACGGCTATTCTCTTTTGGAGTTAACGGTTCTTCTCCTACTGGGTTAGGGGAGATAAGGGGGGGGGATAATTTTTCTCTGTTTTCTTTAAAAGCCTTGTAGTTAAAATTCACAATAAGAATGATTGATATAATAATTATAACTCCAAGGAAGTAAAAGAGCAAATCTCCAAAAAGTTTGGATAAAACCAAACTTATGTAATAACCTATGTATCCACCACTGTTGGGAAAAAAGTTGTTTGTCCAATCTTCTTGAGTCAGATTGTTTAAATCTGCTGTTCCGAATAGGGCGTCTATGGATAAAAAAAGACAGAGTGCACCTATAAGGGATTTGGTTTTAAAGAAATTATATGTGTTTACCGGTTTATTGAAAATTTCATTATTTTTGAAAATAATGAAAAACCCTAAATATAGTATAAATATGGGGAAAATAAATTTACCGGTTCCGAATAGGAAATTAAGGCATCCCCCCAAAGCCCAACCTATTTCTCCGGAATTGTCTCCCTTTATGCACATATAATAGAGCATGGGAGTGGATAAAATTAATATGACACCAATAATGTCAACCCAAATCCCTGTAAACTTTTTAGGTTGGTTTTTTGTATTGGAATTATTAAGTTTTTTGTTTATTTTATTACTCATTAAATGAAATTTTATAAAAGTGTGACACTTATATTATACTACATTTTTGGTTTTTTTTCAATATATAAGACATTATAATATAATATATCATTAAAAATTGAAAAAAAAATCTAAATGTGGTATAATAAATGTAGTAAAGAAATAGTTTTTTAGGAGATATAATGTCTGAAGAATTAGAGAATGTGGAACCTGTAGAAGAGTTTAGTTCCGAAGTTTCCGAAAATAGTTATAGTGCAGAGAATATTCAAAAGTTAGAAGGTCTTGAAGCTGTTCGAATGAGACCTGCTATGTATATAGGTGATACAGGGTCAAGAGGACTTCACCATTTATTTACTGAAGTAGTAGACAATTCAATTGATGAACATTTAGCCGGATATTGTAGTGAGATAAAAGTTATCTTAGGTAATGACAATACTGTGACAGTTATTGATAACGGTAGAGGTATTCCTACGGGTTGGAAGCCTGAGTATGGTATGAGTGCTATGGAATTGGTTTTGACCAATCTTCATGCCGGTGGAAAGTTTGATGGTGGCGGATATAAGGTTTCCGGCGGTCTTCATGGTGTAGGTGTATCTTGTGTAAACGCTTTGTCCGAATGGATGGAAGTTTGGGTTAAGAGAGAAGGTAAAGAAGTATATCAAAGGTTTGAACGAGGTGTTGCAATCCTTGATGAAAATAATTCTCATGAACTTCAAGTTTTAAGAGATGATCTTGATGAGAGCGATACGGGAACTACAGTAAAATATTATGCTGACAAAGAAATTTTTGGTGAAATTGTCTATGATCCTGCAATATTTAAGACAAGACTTAGAGAATTGGCTTTCCTTAATAAAGGATTAAAGATCATATTTGTTAATGAATTACCTTATGACAATTTAAGTGAACTTCGTAAGAAACAAGAAGTTAAGAAAGTAATGGTTGATACAAGCGATGAAGAAGCTGATATAGACCTGTCTGAAGATTTTGCAAACGACCAAGGCAAAGAAGAAGCTATACCGGAGCCGGAAGTTCCAACAGCAAGAACCAGTGTTTTTCTTTATGAAAGAGGAATTAACGAATACATTGAATATTTGAATAAGAACAAGACTGTGCTTCATAGTCCTGTCTATTTTGAAGCTTTTAAAGAAAAAGTTGAAGTTGAGATTGCTTTTCAATATAATGATACATTTAGAGAAGATATTCTCTCTTATGTAAATAATATTCATACCCAAGAGGGTGGAACTCACCTGACAGGTTTCAGAACCGCACTGACAAGAGTAATAAATAACTACGGAAGAGCCAACAACCTTATTAAAGAAAAGGAAAAGAATCTCTCCGGTGACGATGTTAAAGAAGGTTTGTGTGCCATTATATCCTGTAAAATTGAAAATCCTCAATTTGAAGGTCAGACAAAAACCAAATTAGGAAACAGTGAAGTTGCGGGTATCGTTACAAATATTGTTTCCGAACAGTTGGCTAACTATATGGACGAACACCCTCAGGCATCCAAGAGAATTATAGATAAGTGTTTGACTGCTCAAAGAGCTCGTGAAGCTGCAAGAAAAGCCGCTGATTTGGTTAAGAGAAGTGGAGCTATGGACAGTTTTTCCCTTCCCGGTAAACTTGCCGACTGTAACGAAAAAGACCCTTCAAAGTGTGAATTGTTTATAGTTGAGGGTCAGTCTGCCGGTGGTAGTGCCAAGTCAGGAAGAAACAGAGCAACCCAAGCTATTTTGCCTTTGAGAGGAAAGATTTTAAATGTTGAAAAGTCTCGTCCGGAACGATCTCTTGAAAATGAAGAAATTAAGTCTTTGGTTTCAGCCATAGGAACGGGTATTTCCATATTTGATACAGGTGATACAGGCGAGGAAGACGCTTTGCCTATAGAAATGCCTGTTGCAAATGAAAAAACTTCCAATAAGCAAAAAGCTGCATCTTTTGATATAAGCAAACTTCGATATGATAAGATTATCATAATGACTGATGCCGATGTGGACGGTGCTCATATCAGAACATTGCTGTTGACATTCTTCTTTAGATATATGACACCATTGATTGAGCAAGGTCATATCTATGCAGCTCAGCCTCCTTTGTTTAAGGTTAAGAAAGGTGCCGATTATGTTGAGTATGCAAAGAGTGACGAACAACTTGATGAAATGGTTAAGCGGTTAAAGGATAAGAAGGGTGGTGAGCTAATAGTTTCCAGATTTAAAGGTTTAGGTGAGATGAATGCTTCTGACCTTGCTGAAACAACCATGGATCCTGCCACAAGGTCACTGGCAAGAGTGACAATGGATGACGCCCGAGAGGCCGATCAGTTGTTTAGTGTTCTTCTTGGTGATGTGGTTGACCCAAGAAAGAAATACATAGTTGATCACGCCGCCGAGATTATGGAAGACATAGACTGGCAAGCATAAATTAAATTTGCTTATTGCAAATTTAAAAAGTATAAAGCAAAAAGCAGAAAGCAGAAATGACGGCCCCCTCACGGTCGCTTCGCTCCTCGTAGCCCCCCTAAAGGGGGTTCATTGATAGCAGAAAGCAGAAAGCAGAAATAAAAAACCCTACTCATTTGAGTAGGGCTTTTTTTATAGTAAATATTCTATAATAAGTTTAAATTTGTAATCTGTTCTTTATATCTGTAAAAAACGATTTGCACTTGTCATAAATACGAACAAAAAATTGTCTTGGTGAATCTATATTTTCATCCTTGTTTTTATTCACATTTTCGGAGATAGTATTATTATCTTTTATTTCATCCTTATCTCCTACTGTGTCACAGAAAAAGGTGTCATTCGGAAACTTTTCTTTAAGCTGTTCAATAGTAGGCTCCGTATCTTGTTCAAAATAATCACAAGATTTATAGTTAGTATATACTATACCAAAACGCATTTGTATTTTTTTATTTGACCATAAAAAAATACTGTTATCAACATTTTTAACTCGTAAGTTTTTATTTGCTTTTATTTTATCATAATTTTCAATATCTTTTTTAGTATAATGTATCTTCCATAATTCAACGTTATTAGAATCTTTAAATTGAAGTCTAATTATATTATTTGATATTATTTCGCCGGATTCGATAATATCATTAAAAGTATTTACTGTAATGCCTATTTCGTTTATTTCTTTTTTCTCAATAATAGGTTTATCATATTTATATATATAGTCAACATATATATGACATTCATTATAATATAGTATAATTATAGCATCATTACACTTTTTAATATCTAAAATATAACACTCTCCATTAACACCGGAATAAAAACAATCCCATATTAGTTTATTATTTTGATCCCATAAAGATAATACATTATCTGTTCTATTTTTTAATTGTTTAGAATTTGAATATCTAATAAATGTGTATTTTTCTTTATCTATTATATAATCTTCTTTTTGCGTTATCTTGCAATCTTTAGTTATATCAAAAAAATTAATATTATATTTATGAATACTATAATTATATTTAGGATTTTTATTATAATAAGCTTTTAATAATATTATTTTATATGGAAAAATAATAATAGAATAATTATCAATATCGTGACTTATTGCATGTTTGTAAACATATGATAAATCATTATTATCCAATTGCTTAACAAATTCATTATAATCATAAGAAAATAAAATTGTGCTTATTACAAATAATATAAATGATAATACTATTTTTATTCTCATAATAACTTACTCCTTTCAAAATCAAATAGACTTAAATCAATTTCGTTACCGTAAATAGTATATATTGGTTCTTTGGTATACATATCACAACAATAAATATATACATTGTCTCTTAAATATTGTAAAAAACCAATTTCTGTTGCAGAATAATCTCCTATGCCACGGGTTGTATCATATAATTTATTATTATATATATTAATTGCATGATTGATAAAATTAACATTGTTAGGAGACCCACCACCTTGAAAATCATTTCCATATTGTTTTAAGCTAATTAATATTGGATTATTTATGTTATTGTTTTGTATAAATGATATTACATTGGAAAGATTTAAATCAAATTTAAAAACATCTACTAATATTCCTTGGCAAGCTAAAACATTTTGAAATAATTCCGCCCAAGCACCACATCTGCCATCTTTATGTTCCAGTAAATATTCAATATCGATGATGTCATTATTGTGATTTTGATCTGTAAACGGAGAAGCATAATATCCTAATAAAGATCCGTTTTTAGAATAAACATTTAATGTTTGAAACTTATTCCAAATAGCATTGAATACATCTGTTTCTGTAGATTTGCCTTTTGCTGCTTCACAACCTATCCATACACAAGTTTCAAATAATTCATCATTATAATAAGATATATTTCTAGGTTTGTCATAAGTAACATATAATTCGTGTTCCGTTTTACCGACAGGAAACGTCATTAAAGATGAGTTATTAGTTTGTTTATAAGTATAATTCCAATCAATATTTAATATACAATGATCAACAGTATTATGTGTTTTATTATCATCACTTTGAACATTAGAAAATGATAAAACATTATTGGAATTGATTGTGGCCGGCTGATTAGAAATTTCACATTCTAAGTTTGTTGCTCCGGAAACGCCATAAATTCCTGAATTATTCATATCTATTCTAAATTCACCATCTTTTATTTGTAATTTTTGTTCACGTGGAATAAAAAAGGGTCTGTTCCTATCAATACTATGTGAAGTGTCTACAAACGGTCTTGGTTCATAGGCTACCGTATCGTTAGGAACATCTTTATTATACCATTCACCGTTATAATGATATAACAACGTCGGATAATAATCTCGCCATGTGGTCTCAAGAGTGTTATTATTATAATTAGTATATTTTTGAATTATTTTTATAACATACCTATCTTGATTAGGAATAAATATAATTTCATCTTTAGCTATAACAGTATTATTAGATTTAATATTTAATGTTAAGGTTTGATTACCCAAACCATTTTGTTTATATAATACATAAAGGTAATTTGGTATTTGATCTGTTCCTATTACCCAAGATTTTGTATAATTAATATCCCATACAAAAGGAATATTCATATTTCCATCTAAATAAAAATCTAAATAAGAAAAGTAAGTGTTATAAACCAATTCAAGAGTTAAACCATTAAGTTGATCATTTTTATAATACTTTAGACTGATTTTATTAGGTTTATTAAAATTAGGGTCTATATTATTTGGATCATACTTATTAACAACTTTTCTTCAATTATATTACTGTCTTGTAATTCTTCGTCATCAGAAATTTTAGGTTCATGAGACATATCTGCTTGGCAGACTGTATATAATAATTTATCTTTATGTAAAATAGCACCGGTGTTTTTTCTTAAATAACCGGTAATATTTGCTTTGCCTGGCTTTATACCTTTTACATAAACATTACTTGGAGTATCACTGCTTGAAAATTCTGTATTATTTTCTATTAAATTACTTAATTGATAATTAGAATACAATTCTATGTTATCATCATCATTATTAATTTGCGAAATATGTAAAAGAGATGACCAATCGGATGAATAATTATTAATACCGGTTACATTAACAGAAAAACCGGTTATACCTTGATTTAAATAATCATATTTTGGAATAAGTTTACCGGGAGATATATTTTCAATATTATCTGTTATACCGGAGCTGAGATTAATTCTGTTTCCCAATATTTTAACAGTATTTGTTGTAATCATATTATTTGGGAAAATAACTGTCGGATTATTTATTGTATTCGGTGTAGGAAAATCTGTATAAAAATAGAAATTTAATGTAGCAACATATGTGTTTTGAGGTTCTAAATATAAAGTTATTGAATTAGTATTATCAAAATCTATTGCCGGTGTTTGATTATTTAAGTTATAAGATAGAGTATATTCATTTGATCTGTTAGAATTTTTAAAAACCTTAACACCTGACCCATATAATTTCATATGGAAATAAGTTTGAACTCTTGAATTATTAGGTGTGACTGTAATTGTGATTGGCACAAGGTCATCTTCGTTTGTGACATTTGTTTGTGTATTATCAATAACACCGTTTTCGTCGTCATCATCATCGTTCATAGGTGCCAAGATAACAGTTTCATTATTTACAGTAATTATTGGAGCAATATAACTAATATCTATGTCAAGAACTGTGACGTCTACTGTTTCATTAATATCGGTATCATCACGGGAGCCTGTATCACCGGAGGGCATAGTTGCTGTATCTGATATATTTAATGTTGCCATATAATCTCCGACAGGAGAATTTACAATTCCATAATAACGAGTTTCATACCCCGAAGGCATATAAACAGCTTGACCGTCAGTAAAAGATAAACCCTCTCCCAATGACCAAAATGAGAAATTCGGGTTATTATTAACATCATATCCCACAAATGAATCATTAACATTTGTTTGATTGTTGTTTGCATCTGTTTTTGTATCTCCGTCAGTGCAATAACAAGTAAACATAGCATTACTACCCCTTATTATAAAAGGCAAATAAGAGGCATAATAATGTATTTGTTCACCCGGTGACCAAGTATCCGCATAGAGATAAATGCTGAATAAAATCAACAAAAACAGAAGTATTGATTTCTTCATTTTTTATGATTCCGATTTAATTTTAATAGTGTTTTTCTATCAATTATATTATACCATGTTTATCATAAAAAATCAAGAAATTAAACAACTTTTAAAAAAAATGAGCCATAGGCTCATTAGACTTTCATACTTCTTAACTTTTTAATTCTGTCTTCAATAGGAGGGTGGGTGGAGAAGAGGTTGGCTGCAATGGAAACAGGGTTTAATATAAACATATTTCTTGTTTCAGGAGTAGATTGTGTCATAGGGTTTTGTTCTATACCCAATGCAAGTTTTTCTAAAGCATTTGCTAATGCCCAAGGTTTTCCGCAGAGCTCAGCTCCTGATTTATCAGCCATATATTCTCTTGTTCTTGAAATCCAAAGTTGAATAATAGTTGCAGCAAGTGACCCTATTAATAATCCTATAATTGTTCCACATCCACCATTTCTGTCTCTTGAGCCTAAAAAAATAAATGCAAATCTAAAAATAAGTGTTATTGCGCCACACATACCGGCGCAAATAGTTGAAACCAATATATCTCTGTGTTTAACGTGAGATAATTCGTGAGCAATTACACCTTCTAATTCATCATCATTTAATATATTTAATATTCCTGTAGTGGCACATACAGCTGCATGATTTGGGTCTCTTCCTGTAGCAAAAGCGTTAGGACTGGATTCTTCAACTACACATACTCTTGGTGTTGGAATTCCATCTCTTTTAGCTAAATTATCTACTATTCTATAAAGTCGAGAGTTTTCAGGAACATCTTGAGCTTGGTATTGAGCCAATACAATTTTGTCACTGAAAAAGTATGTAATAAAATTGGTTAAAACAGAAATCCCCAAAGCAATTATCATACCCTCTTTTCCGTAAAAACTCCCAATATACATTAAAATACCGGTTAATATAAGCATTAAGATAAAAGTTTTAAATTGATTCATATAAATCTCCTATATGTTAATTTTTAATCCATCATAAGCTAATTCTACGTTTTCCGGAAGAAGCTCTGAAACCTCGTTATATTCAAAATAATGGGTTGTATGAGTAAAATATGCTTTTTTGGGTTTATATTTATCTACAATTCTTAAGGCTTGATTTAAGGATAAATGAGTAGGGTGGGGAGCATATTTAATACAATCTAAAATTAACACATCTAAATTAAAAAAATGTTTTTGGCTTGACAGGGGGATTCTTGAACAGTCAGTGCAATACATAACATTTCCGAATTTGTATGCAAAAATATCTAATTTTCCGTGTTTAATCCGAACCGGAAGAAAATCTATTCCTATAAGGTTAACCGGTTCTTTATTTAAAATATTAAGAGTTAGTTTTGGTATATGAGTCTTGTTTACAGGTTGCCTAAACATATAATAAAATGCTCTGTGAACAATGTTTAGACAATTTTCTGATGAATATACAGGGATAGATTCACCTGTTTGCATTGTAAATCCTCTTAAATCATCAAGACCAAAGATATGGTCTGCGTGGTCGTGAGTTAAAAGAACAGCGTCAACCTTGTCTATATTTTCTCTGATACATTGCAATCTAAACTCAGGAGGTGTATCAATAATTACACGTCCTTTTTCATTCTCTATGGCAACAGAACATCTGTATCTGTGATTTTTAGGGTCCTTTGAGGAACAGGTAGGGCAGTGACAACCTATAATAGGCACTCCGTTAGAGGTTCCTGTTCCAAGAAAAGTTAGTATCATTATAAATTCATAGCCACAACTATTGCGGCATAATCTCCTATTTGTTCACCGAGTTTTGCAGGTAAAAGTTTGCAAACTTCGGCAGAGTAGGGGATACATTCTCTCTTTATGATTTCTTCCGCAATGGGCTTGAATAATTCTTCATTTCTTGCAAATACAGAGCCTATAACTATGGCTTCAGGGTTTAAAATATCAATTAAAAGTGATAATCCTTCCCCTAATTTAGTGGCAGCTGCGTGGACAATTTCTAATGCGTGAGAGTCTCCCTCTTTTGCCAAATTGCAAACCTTCTTTGCGGTTATTTCGCTCAATTCTTTGTAATCTTTTGCTAAATTGGTAGGAGTTTTGGTGTCTAAATAGGTGACAGCTTTCATTTTGGTAAGTTGAGCTATACCGCCACCGGAGCAAAAGCCTTCAAAAGAACCGGCTTTTCCGAAACCTATGGGACCGTCTTCTGCTAATCTTAAGTGACCGACTTCTCCTCCCATATCGCAGGTTCCTGTGAAAATTTTATCATTGATAATGATACCGGCACCGAACCCTGTTCCCATGGTGCAGAATATCATATTATGGGTGCCTTTTCCTGCTCCCCATTTCCACTCGGCAACAGCACAGGCCTTGGCATCGTTTTGAAGATAGGCGGGAATGTTATATTGTTTTGTTAAAATCTCACAAATAGGCACATTAACCCAACCGGGAAGATTTGGCGGACAGATAATAATCCCGGCTTTTGAGTTTAAAGGCCCTCCGCAAGAGACACCTATAGCTTCCGGTTTAACATTAAATTCTTTTAAATAATCTGTGGTTATATTATAGAGTTTTTGTAAAATCACATCCGGAGACTGTTTATCCGTGGCTATCTCAACTCGTTTGAGAAAATTAATTAGCTCTCCTTTTACGTTTGCCAATATTGAAGCACATTTCGTGCCACCTATATCATAGCCAATATAATACATAATATGCCTACTAATCGATAATTTTAACTATACCATCTTTGACAGAGAGTTTTCCTTCGCAGAAGAGACGAACAGCTTCTCTGTAGGTTTTATGTTCGTTAGGAAGTATTCTTGCTGCTAAGGTATCCGGTGTGTCTTCCGGCTCTACATAGACAACAGTTTGAAGAATAATAGGTCCGGTATCATAGTTTTTGTCGACAAAATGAACTGTGCAACCTGAAACTTTTACTCCTCTTTTTATAGCTGCTTCGTGAATGTGGTGTCCAAACATGCCTTTTCCGTAGAACATTGGAATCAAAGCCGGGTGGACGTTCATAATTCTGTTTTCGTATTCACTTAAAACTTTACCCCCAAGGAGTTTCATATATCCCGCAAGACAAATAAGGTCTATATTATTTTCTTTTATACAATCATAAATTGCATTTTGATAATCAAGGTCACAGGCATAATCTTTTGGGTTAATTAATAAAGTTTTAACTCCAAATTCTTTTGCTATTAAAATAGCAGGGCTTTCTTTAATTCCTATTACAACTTGGACTTTTCCTTTAACATAATTATCTTTGCAGGCCTCAATAATATTTTTCATATTAGAGCCTCTGCCCGCACCTGAAACAAGTATTGCAATATTAGTCATATTTTGCTCCTGTGTTAAAATATAACTCGGACGGATTTGGCAGCGTCTTTGGTTTTACCTATGAGAAAGGCTTTTTCATTTAAGGAATTTGCTTTATTTATTATATCATTTGCTTTGTCTTTATCAACGAATAAGCAAAGTCCGATTCCCATATTAAAAGCTTTATACATCTCTGTGTTTTCAATTTTACCAAGTTCTTGAATTTTCTTAAATAATGGGGGAACATTCCAAGCTTTTGCATCAATTTCTACTGTTATATTATCCGGAAGGATTCTCTTTATGTTAGAATAAAAACCTCCACCGGTTATGTGAGCCATACCATATATTTCATAAGTCTTTAAAAGTTCTTTAACTGTTTTGTAATAGCATTTGTGAGGAGCAAGTAAAGTTTCACCTAAGGTTTTATCAAATCCTTCAATTTTGTCATTGACAGAGTAATTATTATCTTCAAAAAAGAGTTTTCTGATTAAAGAGTATCCGTTTGTATGAGCACCGCTTGATGCGAAACCTATAATGGAAAGGTTTGGAGTTATTTTTGTTCCGTCAATGATTTTCTTTCTGTCAACAACACCTACAATGGAACCTGCAATATCAAATTCCCCTTTTGAATAAACTCCGGGCATTTCCGCAGTTTCTCCTCCTAATATGGCACAACCGTTTTCTTTGCAAGCTATACTCATCCCTTTTACAATTTCACTTGCAACTATAGGGTCTAATTTAGCTGTAGCAAAATAATCCATAAAGAATAGGGGAGATGCACCTTGAACGAGAATATCGTCAATACAGTGGTTTACAATATCCTGTCCTACCGTATCGTATTTATTCATCATAGACGCAATTTTAACTTTGGTTCCCACTCCGTCAATGGATGATACTAAAACAGGTTCTTCATAATCGGAAAAAGCACATTTGAATAAACCACCAAAAGAACCAAGCTCTGTTAGACAGTTTTCATTATATGTTTCATGAACATATTCTTTCATTTTTTGAACAGCTAATTCACCTGCTTCAATATCTACTCCTGCAGATTTATATGTATTGCTCATAGTTATACCTGTATTTAACATTAAAATTAGCACCCCACTAATCTCCCCCTATTATTACGAGAAAAAAGGGGGGATGTCACCGTAGGTGACAGGGGGCGTATTACAATTGTAAACATAAAAACTTATATATTTTTATATATAATGTTTACATTTTTTATGTTTTATTTGTTATATATTTTATCAAAATATTTCTTGGAAAGTTTTGTTTCCATAATCTCTTTTGGAATGGCAATTGGGTATTGACCGCTAAGACAGGCGTGACATAGTTTTTCACCATGTTCGTCAATACCAACAGCTTTGATAAGTCCTTCCAAACTCAAATATCCGAGAGAATCAGCGTTAATATAATCTCTTATTTCTTCAACGGTTTTGTGAGCACCTACCAAATCATCCTGTGTTGCTGTGTCAATACCATACATACAAGGATATGTGTAAGGAGGTGAAGCTATTCTAACGTGAACTTCAGCGGCACCGGCTTCTTTAAAGAGTTTTACAACTTGCCTAATAGTGGTTCCACGAACAATGGAGTCTTCAACCATACAGATTTTTTTGCCTTTAATTGTTTCAACAATAGGCAAAAGTTTCATTTTAACACCGTAATCTCTCATTTCTTGAGTCGGTTGAATGAAGGTTCTGAAAATGTATCTGTTTTTGATAACACCTTCACCGTATCGAACACCGCTAGCCTCGGCAAGTCCTATGGCGGCGGGAGTTCCTGTGTCCGGAATTCCAAATACAACATCACAACCGTCTATTGGGTGTTCTGCTTGAAGCTGATGTCCCATTCTTCTTCTTGCTTCGTGAATGGATCTGCCTGCCATGGTTGTATCCGGTCTTGCAATGTAAACATATTCGAATATACATAAGGCTTGTTTTTCTGTTAAGGAGTATTGGTAAGTGTGAAGACCATCTTTGTCGGCTATCATAACTTCTCCTGGCATTACTTCACGAACAAGCTGAGCACCTATTGTATGGAAAGCACAACTTTCGGAAGAGAAACAATAGTATTTGCCTAAAGTTCCCATACATAAAGGTCTGATTCCAACCGGGTCTTTAAAAGCTATTACACTGTCTTTTGTAAGCATAACACAAGAGTATCCACCGACGATTTTGCTCATAGCAAAGGATATAGCGTCTACAATATTATCGGCACCGGATAGTTTGATTAATGAAAGAAACAGATCAGTATTGTTGTATCTGTCAAGGACTATTCCTTTTTCTTCCAATTCGGCATATAGTTGACTTTCGTTAATAATGTCACCGTTATAACCCATGGCTATTTGACCGAATTGGGTTTCACCTATGATAGGTTGACAAGCTCTTTCCACATTGGCATCTTTGGCAGAATACCTTGTGTGAGCTATGGCTGAGGTGCCGTGAAGACCTGAAAGAACATTTTCATTGAAAACTTGAGATACAAGACCGTTTTCTTTGTATGTTCTTATGGTTTTTCCGTCTGTTACTGAAATACCGGCACTCTGTTGACCACGGTGTTGAAGAGAGAAAAGACCGAAATATGTCCATCTCGCTACATCTTGGTCGTCTGAGTAAATGCCGAATATTCCGCATTTGTCATTGATTTTGTGTTGAAGAGAATCCATTTTTTTATCCTTCTTTTTATTATTTTATCGCTCGTAAGCGAAAAAATTACTTAATTAACCCCAATCTCTTTAAAATAGTATCTACATTTCTGTAATGATGTTCAAGGTCAAAACATTTATCCAATTCTTCTTTTGGAAGAACTTTTGACACAGTTTCATCTTGCTCTAAACTTTCACGGAATGATATGTTTTTATCCCAAGTGTTGGCTGCGTTTCTTTGCACTACTTTATACCCTTCTTCTCTTGTCATTCCAAATCTAATAAGTGCAAGAAGAACATGTTCGGAGAAGACAAGTTGGCCCATGTGAGTTAAGTTGCGAGCCATATTATCTTTGTTAATTTCAAGTTTGTTCATAAGCTTATTGAAAGATTTTAACATAAAGTCAAGGGCAGAGAAAGAATCCGCAAAAATAACTCTTTCACAAGCTGAGTTTGTGTTATCTCTTTCATGCCAAGAAGTGATGTTTTCCATAGCAGGTTGAGCGTTAGCTCTGGTCACTCTTGCCAGTCCCACAATGGTTTCAAATCTCCAAGGATTTCTTTTGTGTGGCATGGCGGAAGAGCCTCTTTGACCGGGAAGGAACATTTCTTGAACTTCAAGAATTTCCGTTCTTTGAAGATTTCTCATTTCTGTTGCCCAGTTTTCGCATGTGGAAGCAGCTATGGCCAAAGCACATAGAACTTCCGCATGCCTGTCTCTTTGAATAATTTGAGTGGAGACGGGAGCGTTTTTAAGATTTAATTTGGCACAAACTTTTTCTTCAAGGGCGGGTTCGGCGTTTCCGAATATACCAACAGCTCCGGAAATTTTACCGAATGATATGTCTTCCATGGCTTGTTTCATTCTTGCAATATCTCTGTCCAGCATTGAATACCATACACACATTTTGAAACCAAAGGTGACAGGTTCGGCGTGAACTCCGTGGGTTCTTCCTATACAAGGTGTGTGTGCGTGTTCTACAGCAAGTTTACCTATGGTAGTGCGAAGTTCTTCAAGGTCTTTTATTATAATTTCACAAGATTGTTTAAGCCTTATTGCAAGAGCTGTATCTTCTATATCATAACTGGTGACACCATAGTGAACAAATCTTTGTTCTTCACCCATTTTTTCTGTAATACATTTAACGAAAGCTATAAGATCGTGGTGTGTTTCTTGTTCAATTTCTTCTATTCTTTCAACTGTAAAAGAAGCGTTTGCTTTGACTTTTGAGGATGTTCCGGAAGGAGCAAGTCCAATTTCTTCCCAAGCTTCACATACAGCTTGTTCTACCATTAGCCAAGAAGCAAATTTGTTTTCTTCGGACCAAATTTGCTTCATTTCAGGCATAGAGTAACGTTCAACCATAAAAATCTCCTAAAATGATATAAAAAAACTATTATTGATATGATACAATAATAGTTATGAAGTTGCTAATTTTTCTTTATATAGTTTTACTTTTTCCCTAAGTTCCGGGTATTTTACAGATAGTATTATAGTTGCAAGGTATCCTGCATTTTTAGCTCCGTCTATGGCAACAGTTGCAACAGGAACCCCCGGAGGCATTTGAACTATGGATAATAATGCGTCTAAACCGTCTAAATTACTTGATTTACAAGGAACCCCTATAACAGGTAAAGGAGTGATACCTGCTATAACTCCGGGAAGAGCCGCTGCCATTCCCGCACCGGCTATTATAACTTCAAATCCCTTGGATTCTGCTGTAGATGCGAAATCAAAGACTTCTTTTGGTTTTCTGTGAGCAGATATGATAAAAGTTTCATGGCTTATGCCAAAGTCATCTAATACAGCACAAGCTTTATTCATAAGTTCGCTATCTGATTTTGAACCCATTATTACTGCAACTTTCATCTTACTGTCTTTTAAATAATATAGTATGCTCATCGCACCATTTACTATTATACCACAAAACACTTATCAATTTCAACTTTTATAATACTATTTATAGTGTGTTTTTTAAAAAAAAGATAAGATATAAATCTGAAATGTGAAATATAAAATAATACATTAACAACTCTGTAATTATAAAAAGTTGAATATAATTAAAGATTTTCATATTCATTTAAGTGGTTAGCTCTCAGTTGCCCACAGGCGGAGTTTTCGTTTTGTCCTTTCTTTTGTCTTAGGGTCCACTCTACTTTATTTTTCTCAAGAATGCCTGTAAAGATTTTAATTTCTTTTTCTGAGGGGGCATTATGGTTGTAATTATCTGTCTTGTTGCAAGGTATCAGATTTATATGAGCTTTGTATTTTTTGGCAAGTTTTGAAAGTTCTTTTGCGTGATATTCGTCTGAGTTAATGTCTTTAATTAAGATATATTCCCAAGTTATTCTTCTTTTGGTCTTTTTGAAATAGTCATCACAAGCTAAAAATAATTTTTGAATAGGGTTCCTCCCCGCTGTGGGAATAAGTTTTTCTCTTTCTTCTTGAAAAGGGCTGTGAAGAGAGAGAGCTAAGGTAATATCTAATTTATAATCAGCCAGTTTATATATTTGAGAAGTGATACCGGATGTTGAAACAGTAATTCGTCTTTCTGATATTTTAAAATTTTCATTAATGAGTTTAAGGGAAGAGACTACATTATCAAGATTTAAAAGTGGTTCTCCTATACCCATGTATACTATGTGAGTGAGTTTTTCCTTAATGTCGCCTTGAACAGCCAAAAGTTGTCCTATGATTTCCCAAACATTATGATTTCTGACAAAGCCATGGGCACCGGAGGCGCAAAACACGCAACCTACGGGACAACCAATTTGTGTAGAAATACAAAGTGAGTTTCTTTTTTGATATGGAAGATATACACATTCGATTAGGTTGTTATCTTGTAGTCTTAAGAGATATTTGCAAGTCCCGTCCGGGGATGTGGATTTTTCAACTATTTTCGGTATATCTGAGTCTATATTTTGGTTTAAAAATAGTTTTAAATCTTTTGGGATGTTGTTAATGTGATCAAAAGATGGTGCGAAATGGTTATATATACCCTCAAAAACTTGCTTTCCACGGTATTTTGGTATATTATTTTCTTGAAAGATGTTTTCTAAATCTTTTATTTTTAATTTTGAAAAATGTATTTTAGCCATGGTTATAAAGAAAAAAAACAGCCCTAAGGCTGTTTTATGAAACCTTGTTGATTTTACAAGACATTATTCCGGAAGGAGCTTCATATTCCACTGTATCTCCGGCTTTTTTTTCCAATAAAGATTTTCCTAAGGGTGAACTTATGGATATTTTTCCTTCCATAGGGTCTGATTCTGCCTGACCTACAATGGTAATTTCTTGTCTAATATCTATGTCTAAATATTCTATTTCTACCTTGCTTCCAAGACCGATTTTCCCGTCCTTAGAGCCCTTGATTATGGTTGCGTTCTCAAGAATAAATTTTAACTCTCTCAGTTTGCCTTCAATTTCACCTTGTTCACGTTTTGCGTCTTGGTAGTCAAAATTTTCTGATAAATCACCTAATTCTCTTGCTTCTTTTATTCGTTGAATTACAGCAGGTCTGCGAGTAGAAAATATATAATCATATTCAGCTTTAATTTCATCATATCCGGATTGAGTAATAACCAATTCTTCTGCCATATATCACTCCTTTTAGTCTTATATATTAGTAAAGTTTATTAAAAAAAATTTTTAACATATACATTATACCACAAACATATATTTTTTTGCAAATCAATAACATACATATTATAGTACTTAAATATTTAAAAAAAAGTTTCATAAAAAAAGACCTCTTTCGAGGCCTTATAAAATAAAGTTTTTACTTAAATATAAGTGGACAATAGTTAACAAGTTCGTGGAACCATACAGCATCTGTGTGGCAAACGGAACATAGTTCTATTCCGTTAATGTCGGCGGGAAGATATATTGAGTAATCGTATTTGGCAAAGTTGCACATCCATTTATCACCTGCTTTTGGTGCCATTCCTTTTAATACATCAATAGTTGAAAATGGGAGTTTTACTTCAAGCGTCCAATATCCGTCTATATCGTCACAATTGTTTATGGTTCCTTTAATATAAATAGCATAATCAAAGGTAGGATCCCACATCTTGCTCCAATGGGTATCATTTCCACCACCGCCTACATGGTTTTTAGCTGTATAAGCTGTTCCTAATGCATTAATTTCTGCGTTGTAATACCAAGGACAATTTACTCCCGGTCTTAAAAAGAATTCCAATACATCGTCTTGGCAAGTTGATCCGTCAGGTTTTGTTTCAGATGCCTTTACATCTTTATCTTTTGTTTTCATAAATATGTAAAGATTTTGATTGTCATACATAGTGCGAACTTCTGCCGGGCTTAGAGGTTTGTTTGTAGTTGAAACTACATACATACTATAAACATTAGATGCTTCCCAAGCCTCATCCATTTGACCGTCAATCTGAATTGTTGCGTTGGTCTTAACGCATTCAATTGTTTGTTGTGAGAAAACTTTAGCTTTTGCCATAGCCATAGTTGTTAAGGTGGTTAAAATTATAACCGCTAAAAAAAGTTTTTTCATAAATTTCTCCTTATTTCTTTATTTATATTATATCACAAAATAAAATATAAATACAAATTAATATTTTGATGAGTAATATTAACTATTTTATATATTATTTTAGCTTGGTTGTTGGCTAAAATTATTAGGCTTCTATCTCGCAAAGCGAGGAAATGCAAAAGGGGAGATAGGCGTCCCCTTTATCATTTAATAAGAACTGTTGTATTGGAGTATGCCTTTACATGAACGCTTAATATTCCATCTTTAATTGATGCGGTATTATCTTTTATAGGCCTTTCTAATGTGTCAACCTCATAGGCTTCTTTGGCGTCTAAAATACCTTTAACATTAATTTTTGCTGTGGTATCTTTATGTGCCAACTCATAAAGACGGATAACCACTCCTTCACCGCTTTCTGCTGCCTTAATTGCGGATATATTAATATTATCCGTTTCAATTTCAACAAAACTGTCCGTTAGGGGAAGTGTGCCTTTGTTGTTAGGAACGGATGCTGTTATAAGAGGATTGTTAAGATTTTCACCAAATCTAACAGCATCACACACATCAAAATCACCTTTATGGAATTTGACACTATATTCAATTTCGTGGTCACCAAGTTCCGGATATGGATCCGGGTTATATGATGATCTTAAAAGTGTAAGAGTAATAGTATCGTCATTGCAGGAATGTCCATATTTACTTTTATTGGAAAGTGTTATTCCGTTAAATCCGGAACCGGTTTGGCCGGATAAGTCAAACCATTTAAGAGCGGGAACTTCCTGATTGGACTGTTCTATTTCACTGTATCCGAAAGGTGTTTCATACCTTGCTTGTCCATCATTTATATTGGCATAGAAATAGGCTCTTAATGTGGGAATACCTTTTTCTTCACTGCCCAGTTCCATCCATCTTGTGACAACTTTAAAGTCAACTTGTCGAGAGCCACGACATAGAGATGTGTCTAAGGCTATTTCAGAATTTTCTATTTTGAATTTGGTTCTGATAGTTACCTTGTTAGGGCCATTATAAAGAATTTCGGAGGACCCTTCGTCTAAGGCTTGTCTGTATTTTTTGTTTGATACACACCAAGCGGGCATTATGTTTGATTGTTCGATTTGATATTCTATTTCACCTATGGCTTCACCGTCTCTAACATAATCAAATCCCGTTTCTTTGTCTATGACACTGATAAGAGAACCTGTAGATGAATCCACAATAACATCCAAGTATTCATTTTCTATATTATAAGAATTTGATGTGTCTATCTCAAAGAAAGTTGAAGAATAGTTGTTAATTCTGACAAAGCTATCCTTATCTTGTGATACATTGTTAAGTGGTCTGTCTGAATGGATATTACCGGAAACTTTGAATACTTCTTCTTCTGTGTCTACATCTATGGCAAAAGTTTTATAACCCAGGGCCGGAATATCTTTAGCTTCAATTACAAGTGCTTGGTATTCGTGTCCCCAATATGCACCTTTATCGATAACTTGAGCTTTTGTTTTGTTTCCTTGTTCGTCTATAACAATTAAATTATCTCCGGCCTTTTTGTTCCATATTTTAACGGTTATCATTTCGCTTCTTGGCCAAGGTTTTGGGTTATAAACACAAATAAGTTCTGCGTCTTTACCTCCTTGAGCTGACTGAGTGGGTCCGAAAGTATCATAAGCCAAAGTGTTGGTATGAACACTGCTTCCAACCATAAATTTAGATTGAATATATTTTTTATCTCCTACACCGGCACCAATACTGTCACCAATATTTCTTGCCAAAGTTAAGTCAAAAAGTTTGGTGGTGTCGATATTTTCAACCAGGGATTTAAGAGCTCTTGTTTTTATTGTGGAAGTTGCTGCAAGAATCTCTTGGAATGTTCCTTGAGCATAGTTGTAGGTAGCTCTGACACCGGAACCCGGGAAAATGTCGTGGAAGTGATTAAACAGACATTTTTGCCAAGCACACTCTATTGTGTCATAAGGATAAGGAGTTCCCTTGATGTTCTTATCAACAAGTGCCATGGTTTCTGCGGCAGGAATTTCCAATTCACTTATTCTGTTGGCAAATTTAATATTGGATTGTGATGTGTAACAACCCTCAAAAATATAGTTTATATCACCCATGTGGGTAGGAATATCAGCATCCTTTACTTGTGCTTCAACTTTATCAAAATATTCATTTGTGGTGCTGAAAATAACATTTGGGAAAATAGGGAATGATTGGAAGGTTTTGGCTTGCTCAATATGAATTCTTGTTGGGCCACCACCATGGTCTCCCCAACCATAGAGATACATGAAATCTTTGATTTTGCCGCCGCATTCTTTAACAAAGTTGTTAAAGCATTGGTATAGATTTTCGTTAATGTTTCCGTTGTATCCCCAAACAGGGTCCGTTTCTCTGAAACAGAGGACTGATCCTCCATCGGGAGATACCCAGTTAAATAGGATAGGACCTTTATGAGGTCTCATTCTGTAATATCTTGTTATTCCTGCTTTGTTTAGAATGGAAGGAATTTGTTCTGCATGGCCAAAAGTATCCGGAGACCAATCAATTTTAATATCGTCCGGGTTTAAGCCCAATTCTTCTTTAATATATTTCTTTGAATACAGATTATGTCTGAAAAGAGATTCTCCGGAAAGACAGTTTTTTTCTCCTTCTACCCAGCTTGTAGCTGTTATTTCCCAACGTCCTTCATTGATTCTTTTTTTGATTTTTTCAAAGATTTCGGGACAATAATCTTCCATAGCTTTGTATAAGGAAATTTGGCTTTGAGAGAATTTTACTTCCGGATATTCGTCCATTATTTTATCTATGGTGTAGAAAGTATCGTGGGCAGCGTTTACGGTCTCCGGCCAAGACCACATCCAGTTCATATCAATGTGAGCATGTCCTACACAGTGAACAGTATATTTCTTGGCTTCTAATCCAACAGGAGCAAGTATTTTTTCTGTTTCTGTGATTATTTCGTCTGCATTTGTGTAATTTATTTCTTTTGATTTTATAAGAGCCTTTTCGACAATATCCAAAAAGTCCTGTCTGTTTAAGGCTTTTGCAAAACCTGTGGCAAATGCCAATTCGCTTTCAATACGATAAACTTTTTCTTCTGCTTGAGCCTTAATGTTTTTAATGGCTTCATCGGATAAAAACTTTTCTTTGTTAATCATTTTTTGTTATCCTTTAAATTATTTTTTTTAAATCTAAGAGTTATTTTTGTTCCTTTGTTTATTTCGCTTTCAATGGTAAGTTCTATATTTGCTTTTTGGGAGATTTGACTGACCAAATATAATCCTATTCCTGACCCCGGGAATTCTTTGTTAGCTCTGTAATAGAGTTCAGTAATATGAATTAGTTTATCATTATCTATTCCTATACCTGTATCTTCAATAATCCAAAGAATTTCATCCTTTAGGACTTTGGCATCTATGGTTACGAGGCCTTCCTTTGTATATTTGGATGCATTTCTTATAAGATTAAAAAGAATTATTTTTAGTATACTGGGATCTGTGAAAACGGTTATTTCTTCATCAATTTTATTAGTCCATTTGACTTTAGAATTTTTGCATTCATAAATGTTAATAATGGGATCTGTCACTTCTTTTAAATTTATTTCGGTAGGACATAGAAATATAGGGATATTGTCTTGTAATTTATTAAAAGTTGAAATATTGTTTAACAAGTATGAAGCATAATCTGCTTGATCAGATATAATATTGCTAAATTGGGCTATTTCCTCAGGTGAATTGTTATTATCTTTTAAAAGCTCACTGTATCCTCTTATTATAGTGAGAGGGTCTTTTAATTCGTGTATAAGAATATGTAATATGTTTTCTGTTATCTCTCTCATTTTTTTACTCAATCTTATGATGGGTTGCTTTGTTAGCAATCTTATTGTTAGATGTTTACTTCAATTTATTTTACTCAATAATTAATTCAATATTTGTTCTTGGAACAATAACTTTATTGTTGTTTAAATTTATTTCTACACAATTTGCCAAATTTCCCGTTTCAAGCATAATGGGTTTATCAAATATATCAGAAATATATCCATATTGACACAAATAGGGTTCGGACATAATTCTAACTTTTGAACCTATTTTTAATGTGGCATCTTCGTATTTGTCAGATAAGTTTTTATTATCTTTTGACATTATAATTTCCGGACGAATGACACCGGCTCTTATTTGAGTTGCACCGTTTATTGAAACATAGGAAGAGTCTATGGATTTTAGCATATTAAAAGTGGTTTCACTCATAGGTATGTTGCCAAAACCTTCAGTGAGAATAATTGTTAGGGGGACTTTTTCGTCTCCCGTAATGGCTACACCAAGTTCTTTGTTAATGTAATCCCTTAAAACTTTATCTGAGATAGAACCTGTTATGATACCCAAAACACCTTTTTTTTCACAGTCTTTGAGAATATCTAAATTAAGACCTTTTTCGTAAACAAGGATAGTGTTCTCTGTAATGTTCGGAATGTTATCTATGGTATTGTTTGTATCGGGATTTACAACTAAAAGTTTTCCGAATTTTTCGCCCCCTATCCCGAAAATTCCTTGAATAAATGTGCCTTTTGTTTCAATTATAGCACCTTCTTCCGGGATGATTTTTTGGATTTTACCTTTGATATAGGCGTTCAGTTTAATTTCTGTGCTGGCGAGACGAATACCAATGGTTCCTGTTTTTCTGTTTATATATTCTAAAACTCCTGTGTATGGGGATTTTACAGAACTTTTAAATAGCCCAAAGAAGGAAGCACTTTTGCCTATAATATCTCCTTGTTTTATATTGTCTCCGATTTTTGGTAATAGATATTTATCAATATCTTGGGGGTTGATATTTAATTCTGAGGCAAAACGAAATGTTGCCAAGTGACCTTTGATTTCACCTTGAGCTATAATTGTGTCATAATTAACTTCATCACCTAAATTAGAAATAACTTGCCCTTTTATGGGTAATCTTCTTTCTTTTGTTATGATGGTATTTTCTTTAATTATAAGTCCGGAAGTATACGCTTTCATGTTTGTTTATATTTGTTTATTAAATCTCACCGTCTTTTTCATCCCAAAAGTGTCGTAAACTCCAATTTTCGGGAATCCTGAGAATTGAACTGAATTTGCTTTTGCCTTACCCTCCTTAAACTAAAATTAGCAAAACTGCTTCACCCTCTTTGAACTGAATTTGCAACCGCAAATTCCTTTCAAGGACCCATTCCCCATAAATCAAAGATTTTTCGGGAACCCTTGGGTCACCCACCCACCCGGACCACAAGGCGATAGCCATATCCAAGGGTTCCCAAAAAGTTGAGCCAATGGCGAAACTTTTAGGGATTTGGATTGTGGTGGGTGGTAAGGAGTAAAATTTGCAAAACTGCGAATTTTATGATAGAAGCCTAACATTTTAAGCCAACAACCCAAGTTTAAGATGGGGGGATATGTATTATTTTAATAATGATAAAAATTCATTTCTTGTGCCCTTATCTTTTCGGAAAGTCCCTAACATAGAGGATGTGTCATATTAGAGTTTTGTTTTTCAACGCCTCTCATCATCATACACAAGTGTTTTGCTTCAATTACAACTCCAACTCCTAAGGCATCAATCTCTTCCATTATGGTTTGAGCTATTTCATTGGTAAGGTTTTCTTGTATTTGAAGTCTACGAGAATACATATCTACAATTCTTGCAATTTTGCTAACTCCGAGAACTTTACCGCTTTTTGGAATATAACCTACATGACATTTACCGAAAAATGGTAACATATGATGTTCACACATAGAGTAAAGTTCTATATCTTTAACTACAATCATATCGTCATGTTCTATGGTAAATCTTGCGTTGTTGATTATATCTTCTTTTTTTTGATTGTATCCTTGAAAAATAAATTCAAATGCTTTGGCAACTCTCTCCGGAGTATGAAGGAGCCCTTCTCTCTGTGGGTCTTCACCTATTTCAATGAGTAATTCTTTTATTAAACTTTGTATTTTTTCTGTATTCATTTTTATAATACCTATTTTCTTAAATAAGAAATACCATTCACCCTCTTTGAACTGAATTTGCTCTGTATCTCCCTTTTGCATTCCCTCGCTTTGCGAGATAAAGGCTCTGTTGCGGCAATCTCGGGGTCCTCAAAAAGTTGAGCGAATAGCGAAAACAACCCAAGGGCTCCCGAAAAGTTGAAGCATCTGCGAAAACTTTTTGGGAATGGGTTTTAGGGGTGAAATTTAAGATTTTTGACTAGATCTATGAACCCCAAGGGTTCCACCCCTTGAGGTTTCATGGAGGGGTATAGATAGGACAAGCCTATAACTTGCAAGCCTCTCCCCCTCTATTTCGTAAGTGTCTTCCCGAATCCAGATGAAGAATCTCTCCTGTGATATGTTTTGAATTAATCAAAAAAAGGACTGTATTACTTATATCTTCAAATGTCACTTTTTCTTTTATGGGAAGATTTATGGGATTTGTGGCATCGTCGCTTTCGTTTAGGCCCAAAGCAATTCCGTTTACTCTTAATGGAGCAAAGTTAAGGGCACATTCTTTTGTTATTCGGAAAAGAAGCTCTTGAGATAGTGAATAAGTAAAATGTTCTCTGTCATGAGAAAGACCTTTACTGTCAAGAAAGTTTATTACTAATTTGCTAAATGGTTTTTTTGCAAAAGCTTTTATTAACAATAGGGGACTTAATGTATTTATGTTAATGTCTTCAATATAATCTTTTTTGTTAAAATTATTTATATTATTGATTTTGTATAGTGAGTGGCAAATAATAATTCCTTCGCAAGGTAATAAACTATTACATTTATCTATAAAAATATCTGTATCTGAACTTAAATCAAAAGATATTGTCAGAGCAGTATTATTATTATGTTTTAAAAGTTCATCTTTTAGTTCTTGAGCATAACCACTATTCTTGTTATAATGTAATATTAAGTTGTGATCTTTTGCCAAACTTTTAGCAAGGTTAGAACCAATCTTTCCCGTGGCTCCGGTTATAATTATATTCATAATGTTATAGGTTTTTTGTTTAAATTAAATATTTCACAGAAAACAAATATTAAAAGGGCAATTATCAAGTTATATATTATTTGCATAACTATGTGGAACAGATTGTATGTAAAATTAATGTTTTTTGAAAAAGTCGTAATCCACATTGAAAGCTCATATATAATTGATGCTATAAGGACATTACCAATATAAAACAAAAGGTCGTTTTGTATATATTTTTTAGTAATTTTGGCAACCGGAATTATGAGAAGATAGGAAATTAAGGGAGCGTAGGTTGAAATCACAGAAGACTCAATAAATCCTCCTATAAATGCACAAATGTGCCCTAACTTTAATTCTTCTCTTTCAAAAATCCTAACTAATATACATAGGAAAATATTGGGTATTATGCCATATATTTTTAGGTTTTTAAACCACAATAATTCTATTATAAAGCAAATAATAATTAAAATCAAGTATTTACAAATCTTCTTCATTTGTCAATGCCTCAATTTCTTTTGCTTTTCTTTCTGTTTTTTTAATGGTAGTATTTTTTGTGTCATCTTTATTAGATGACATGGAGCTGGAACTTATTTCCTTATCAATAGGTATTTTCTCGTTTGATATAATCACAAAAACATTGTCAGATTTATTAAAATCAGAAAAAGGTTTTATGGAAGCAACTGTAGAGTTGGTGAGTTTATCCTCTTTGACTTCGGTTATTTCTCCAATAGGAATCCCTGAAGGAATAAGAGAACCGTCACCGTAAGTATTAACAACATCCCCGATTTTAATGTCTACTCCCAATTTAAGATAAGTGAATATGAGATTATCTGATCCATCACCTATTACAAGACCTTTTACTCCGCTTCGCGGAGTTCTGCCACCGATGGCTGTGTTTTCCCCTGTCACCGATTCAATTGTAGATGTGTGTTGTGACACCTCTGAGACTTGACCTATAAAACCATCTTCTCCCACTACTCCAAGACCCGGTTTAATATTATCCTTAGAACCTAAGTCTATGGTAGCAATTTTATACCAATGAGTAGGGGAGTATGATAATATTCTGGCACCTTTGTGATTAAACTTTAATTTTTCTTTAAAGTTTAAAAGCTTTTCTATTTCTTCTTCTTTGTAAGCAATACCTTTTAAGGCTTCATTTTCTGCTTTCAAACGAATGTTTTCTTCTTTTAATCTCCTGTTTTCATTTACAATGCTTTTTTTGTTGCCGAAATAACTTAAAAAGCTTGTGGCTCCGGAATTAATATAAGAGCCCACAGAAATAAAAGGTTTGGTGATATATGAAGATACCTTAGCTCCTAAGGGCATTTTACCGGCTTTTACGGCTTTGGATATATTAAAAGCACTTATAAATAGAACAATGATTAATATTATTAAAAAGCAACTTGTCTTTTTCACTTTTATGCCTTTAAATCGTGGTCGTAAGATGACATCATTAATATTTTTCGAAGTGCGGGAGATTTTTCCATTTCAATCAGAGCGTGTGCGGTTCCTTTTACAACACAATCCATAGGATCTGTTGCAATATTTACTCTTATATTCAATTCTTTGGCAATTAATTCGTCAAGCCCTCTGATTAAAGCGCCACCTCCGGCAAGGAAAATACCATTATCCATAATGTCGGAACCCAGTTCCGGAGGTGTTCCTTCAAGTGTCAGTTTGATTGTATCTACAATTTCTTTAACACATGGAGCCATGGCTTCTCTTATATCTTCACTTCGCACAACTAAGGCTTTTGGAAGACCGGATAGCAAATCTCTTCCTCTTGCTTCATAAGACATTTCGTTTCTGCCTAAGGGGAAAGCGGAACCTATTTCTATTTTTATTTCTTCGGCTGTTTTTGTTCCTATGAGGAGAGAAAAGTTTTTCTTCATATAGGATATGATAGCTTCGTCAATTTTGTCTCCCGCAGTTCTCAAAGATCTGCTGGTGACGATACCACCTAAGGATAAAACAGCAACTTCACAAGTTCCTCCTCCAATATCTACAATAAGAGAGCCGATAGGTTCGTCCACGGGAAGTCCCGCGCCAAGAGCTGCGGCATGGGGTTCTTCTAAGGTAAAAGCTTCGGAAGCTCCTGCTTTAATGGCAGCTTCGCGAACAGCTCTTTCTTCCACTTCTGTCACACCGGACGGAATACCGATACATACAGGAGGGTATATTCCGCTTATTCTTTGAACTTTGTCAATGAAATATTTAAGCATGGCAAGAGTTTGGTCAAAGTCAGCAATAACCCCGGAACGTAATGGTCTGTTTGCTATGATTGAGCTTGGAGTTCTTCCAAGCATTTGCTTTGCTTCTTCTCCTACCGCAAGAACCGTGTTTGTATCAGCGTCTAAGGCAATAACCGAGGGTTCATTTAAAAGAATACCTCTTCCTCGAACGTGAACAAGAGTGTTGGCGGTTCCAAGATCTATACCAATACCTTTTGAAAATTTACCGAAAAATTTAGTTAAAAAAGTTGTCATTTTACCTATATTAATTCTTGGTTATTTTTAACGCATAGAGTAGTCTGTCAAAACCAAAGAACAGAATAATGGTTATTATAAAACAAATTTCTCCCGGTTTTAATATATAAGAACAGTTAATGGGAGTAAATTGGTTAAATATTGCTAAGAACACAAATCCTATAAACCAAGGAATGGCGAAAGAACAATATGTGACTATTGAGTAAATTCTCTTTCTGATAAGGGATATAATAGCCAAAATAATAGCTATAAATGGTAGATATACCCATATTATTTGTAATATAACCCAAAAGTTTTTTTGTTGGAAATATGTATTTGTATAAGATCCATATCCAAGAAGATTAAAGGATTTTCCTAACATAGGATTTGCATACCAAGGTAGAAAAAGAGATATAAGCCAAAATGCAACCAAAACAAATCCCAATATAATATAAATGGGCTTTTGCATAAATATACTTTTTTCTTCTACGTTAACAGCTTCTTGGGCTATGTGTTGTTTACCTTGACCTGGAGCTAAGGAGGAAAGTCTGTTAAATCCAAAGTCACAGTGATAACATACTTCTGAACCTTGTTTGTTGGTAGTTCCGCAAGCGGGACAGTGAAAATCTTTGTTTGTGGGGATTTGATATACTTTCATTCCGCATCCCACACATAGAGTATTGTGTTTGTCGTTTTGTCGTCCGCAATTGGGGCAATAAATTTTATTCATAACATTCTCCTAAAAGTGAATTATTCACCTATAATTTTAAATATAACTCTTTTGTTTCTTTGTCCGTCAAATTCTGCATAAAAAACAGTTTGCCAAGGTCCGAAGTCCAATTGTCCTTTTGTAATAGGTAATATAACTTGATGATGCATTAATAAATTCTTGAGATGAGCGTGACCGTTTACTTCTCCTGTGTTATGGTGTCTGTAATCTTTGTTTGTGGGAGCCAACTCTTCCAAAAACTCCATGGCATCGTTTAAAATTCCGTATTCATTATCGTTGACCCATATACCTGCTGTGATATGCATTGCGGAAACCAGCATAAATCCTTCCCTTATTCCGCTTTCGTCAACAATTTCTTGACAAGTTCTTGTAATATTTACAAATTGTTTTTTTTCTTTTGTGCAAAAAGTTAAGTATTTGGTGTATGTCATTTTTTTAATCCTTACATAATATCCATTTATATTATACCAAATTTTCAGTTTTTTTTCTACATTTAAGTTTTTTTAATGAAATAGTTTATATATCTTGACAAAACAGTCAAAATGTGATATAATATATATTGGTATGTTGTAAAGAGTTATTGATTTTGTGGAGAGGTGCCGGAGTCTGGTTTATCGGAGCAGTCTTGAAAACTGTCGTGGCTTTCTAACCACCGCGGGTTCGAATCCCGCTCTCTCCTCCAAGGGTTTCTGGTGAAACCCTTATTTTTTTACAAACTAAGAGTTTTTTAGTCAGAAAATCAAAATGCTTGAAGAAAATTGAATTATCATGGAAAAAGAACTTTCTGAAATGACACTTCAAGAGTTATGGGAAATGTTTCCTATTTTTCTTGTTTCTCATAACGATAGGTGGAAGGAATATTATAATGAGTTAGAAAACTATCTTCAAAAAGTATTAGAAAAATATATATCAAAGAGAATCAGTCATATTGGTAGCACCGCAATTAAAGGTATATGGTCGAAAAATATAGTGGATGTTCTTGTTGAAATTCCTAAATATGTTGATATTGAAGAAGTGGCTCATGTAATTGAACAAGCGGGATTTATAAAAATGTCAGCTGATAGTAAAAGAGTTTCATTTAATAAAGGTTATACAAAGAAAGGATTTGAGGATAAGGTTTATCATATTCATTTAAGATACTTTGGTGATAATGATGAGTTGTATTTTAGAGATTATCTAAATGATTTTCCGGAGATAGCAAAGGAATATGAGGCTTTAAAACTAAAACTATGGAAAAAGTATGAGTATAACAGAGATGCTTATACGGAAGCAAAGGGAGATTTTGTTAAAAGTCGAACTCTTGAAGCTCGCAAGTTATATGGTGACAGATATTCATAAAGAAACATTAGTTATTAAAAACAAGTCTTTAATTATGGAAGAAAGTTGTGAATTATTAAATAATATAGATAAAATACATACTACTTTGCTTGGGTATGAAAGAATTAAGAAGAATTTGGGTTTGAAAAAAACAGATCCGGTCAGATGTTGTATTGATATTATTAAAGATAATAATTTAAACATTTATAGAAAGGGTAAAAATTGGTATTGTAAAAATAGAAAAACAGTTATAACCATAAACGCAAGCAGCTATACAATTATTACCGCCCATTCCGTAAAATAAAAAACCGAGTGTTTTTGTATCATAAAATTGTTATATAATTAGAAATAAAAGTGTGAAAGATATGAAAAAGATTATTACAGTTTTTCTTGTTTTGTTTATGTTGGGAGCGGTTTATGCCGATAAAGCTCCTAAGTATGGCGATCAAGAGGTTGCCGTAGGCAGACAAAATGTGGAAGAAATTGCAAAAAATTATAAATTTTCCGAAGACCCTGTTTTAATTGAAAGAGTAAACAGAATTGGTAGTGAATTGGCTAAAGTAGCAAATGAAAATAAATTTCCTGCTACATACGGGTCTGATGTCTTGACTCCGTTTAATTATGAATTTAGAGTTATAGATGCCGATGATGTTAATGCTTTTTCTGTTATGGGTGGTTATATTTATGTGTATAAAGGGATGATTGATTTTTGTGAAAGCGATGATGAACTTGCGGGAGTTATGGCTCACGAAGTAATTCACGCCGCTCATCACCATTTGGTTCATTTGATTGACGAGCAGACAAAATTTAATACTCAAGCCCTTGTTGCTATAATGGTTGGAATACTTGCTTCTAAGGGTAGAGCTGATACTGTTGCAAGTGTTGCCACCATGTCAAATCTATATCAAATAGCTATGTTAAACGGTTATTCCCAAGATGCAGAAAGAGATGCTGATAACGGAGCATTTTTGTTGATACAAAAAACAAAATATAATCCGGTAGGACTTCTTACACCTTTAGAAAGGCTTGCTCAATCTTCCGAACTTGTGGATTTGGGCATATATCGTTCTCACCCTGTAAACAGAGAAAGAGTTTTAAGAATGAGAAAAAGGTTAAAAGATGCTAATATTCCTATTGACAGAGGAGCTGTTTCCGGTAGGATTAAATATGAAATTAAGGATGAGACAAAAGCCGAGATTAAAGTCAAATCTTTATATTTAGATAATAAATTAATTTTATCTATTCCTATAGGTGATAATGAACAGAGTGCAATTGACAGATTAAATAATATTTATAGTGTCATAAATAAAGCAATCAGTTCTAATGTAGAGGTATTTGATATAAAATGTGATAACGAAGCTGTTATAATAAAAGGTCAAAGAGTTTTTACTCCTATAGAAGAGGAAGCTTCTGTCACAGGCTTATCTGTTAAAGATTGTGTTAAAAATTGTTATAATATACTTAGAACATTTTTATTGAAACGAGATTCCAGTATAATAGTTTAATGTTAAAATAAATCAAAAGCACTTCATTTATTTATAAAAAATGAAGTGCTTTTTTTATTGATGTGTTTTCTGATTTTTGTAGAGTCACTTAAGCATTTAAAGGGACTTTTCTTACTGGCCTGTGGCTTAGAGCATTCTTAGAAATCATACTGGAGTCTATAGAACCATCCCATGTTATGGTTTGAGTAGACCTTGTAAGGTTTGTCAGTGTTATGGTTTTTACCGGCGACCATTGAGATTGCCCGTTATAGTTTGTTGTTCCGGAGTTTTCTGCACCTGTATGATAAATAATGACAGTTATGTTGTAAGGATCATTTGTATCATTATCATTAACTGTTATGGTTGAAGTATAATCACCGCAAGAGATGTCATTTGGTAATTGTGCGTAATAGTATATTGAAAAGCTGTTGCCGGATTGGCTTGAAGATTGCATTATATTTGTGAGGTCTGAAAAACCTAAATTCCAATTTGAAGAGTTTGAATTGTATGAAAAGCTGTCATTTACAATATATTGATAGTTGTTTGAGTCATATCTTTTGTCTTGATCTAAGGCATAACCCATAAAAGACACATAATTGCCTTTGGCTGCAAATCCGGGATATGAGCCACTTAAAGAAATGTCATTATAAGTGGACCAATGGTCTGCGTATAAATAACTGCTGAGTATCAACAGCATTAAAACTATATATGCTTATTTTCTTTGTTCGTTTTCTCAATGAAAATTTGACCGAAAAAATATCTTAAGATACTCTTTCAATTATATTATACCATAAATAACAATTTTTGTCAAGAGTTAATATCTACTTTTTTAAATTATATCCCAATACTCAAATTTCAAAAAGTCTGACGGAATTTCGGAACTTGAGATTATCGGAATAGTTTTTGATAGGAATAGGGTGAATAAATTGTTATATGGAATTAGGTTAATTTATATTAATCTTGCTATCATCTCCATATCTTCGGCAATGCCGTTGCCTGAGGTGGTGAGCATATCGCCTGTAATAGCAGAATTGACTCCGCTTTTAAATGCTTCTTCTCCACAACTTTTCATAAGGTATCGACCTGCCGCAAGTCTGATATCTGCCCAAGGAACTATATATCTGAAGGTTGCACAGGTCCTAATTATTTCTTCTTCACTCAATTGTTTTATTCCTTCAAGTGGAGTGCCTTTAATTGGTATTAGTGCATTGATAGGAATTGAGTCTACTTTAAGTTCTGCCAGTGTTAAAGCCATATCTATTCTGTCTTCAAAACTTTCTCCCATACCTATAATACCCCCGGAGCAAATTTCCAATCCAGCTTCTTTTGCTCTTTCTATACATTCGATTTTATCTTCAAAACTGTGAGTTGTGCATATATTTTTAAAAAAGTTTCTGCTTGTTTCAATATTGGCATGGTAACGAGTAAGTCCTGCTTCTTTTAATTGTTTAAATTGTTCTCTTTCAAGGAGCCCCAAAGATCCGCACAAACTTATCTGACATTTTTCTTTTAGCGTTTTGTAAATATCTTTTATTTTTTCAAAATCTTCATCTGAAAGTTTTTTTCCCGCAGTCACAATGGCAAATCTGTTAACACCCTTGTTTGCATTATATTGACATTCTTTTAGAATAGTTTCTTCATCCAATAAATCATATTCTTTAATGTTAGTGTTATGGTGTATTGATTGAGCGCAAAATTTACAATTTTCCGGACATTTCCCGCTTTTTCCGTTAATAATACTGCATAGGTTATAATTATTTTTACAAAAATGTTTTCTTATTAAATTTGCCCCATTACAAAGCTGATCAAAATCACATGTTTCAAAAAAACTTAAATCATCATTTCTTGTTAATCTTCTACCTTCAATAATCTCGTTTGCTAAATAAACTAAATCCATTAATACCTCAAATTATGTTATTATAAAAAAAGGAGCCTTAAGGCTCCTAATTATTTATATTGTTAAAATAAGTCTAAAACTCCGTTAGCTAATATTTGGTGCCCTTCGTTACATGGGTGATTAATACCGTTTACATTTAAAGTGCAGAAGGGGATTCCTTCAAACAACAAGTGTCCCCAAAGAACAGAAGCATCTGCAACTGCAATGTTAGGATATTTTTCACAATATTCTTTTCGTATCCATTTGTCATACCATCTTTGTTCGGTTCTATATTTTTCTGTTCCGAAGGAAGCTCTGTCAAAGTCGGTAAAGTGTGGAAGCATTATAACCCAATCTATATCTTTTTCGGCGAAAATATCACGAACTTTATTGTAGTTTTCCACAAGCAAGTCCGGGGTTATAAATTGATATGTATCGTTTACAAACTCCATTATAACAAGATCAGGTTTAAGGTCTAAAACATGTTCTTGGAAGTTATATGCTTGACCGATTGGAGTTTCAAAGAAGTTTCCTACACCTCTTCCACCCCAAGCAGTGGTTTCAAATCTAAATTTAGTATTGGGATATTTCTTTTCAAGTTCTCTTGAAACAACGTTTTGCCATACATATTTGTCATAATCTGTCACACTTCCGCCACAAGTAACGCTGTCTCCCCAATATAATATACAAATTTCCTTTTTGTTCACAAGTTTATCATAAGTTCTTGTGAGAAGTGTTTTTATGGCAGGGACTTCATTTTTACCTGCAGGTTTACGAAGCTCTGTGATGGGGTAAATCATATCCATATGAATTTTATCAGTGTTGCTTCTTGTAAAAATATTACAAACAGGGTATAATCCTTCAGGTAGAGTGGGAGGGTTAATAATTTGAATACCGGCTTCTCCTGTTATATAAGAAAGTTTTCCGTTTTTGTCGGTAGCTATAGTATCAAGTCTCCATTTAGCATATTCATAATCAACATATACTGTATCACCTTCTTTTATGGATGAGCCTTGAGTTTCTACATTTGTGGCACTTTCTTGGTCTAACAAGTTTGCATCTATCATGGCAGTGCCTTTTGTTCTGTCTTCAACTATATTTTCGTTTGCAAGTCTTCCAAAGAATCCCCATTCTGCTCCTAAACCATAGTCTTTGTCTAATTTGTATATTACTTTTCCTTCAGGGTCTCCTTTAACAACAAAACTTTTTGCATCAAGAGAACCTCTTGCTCCCGTTTCACCGTTGCTTGTGCCTTGAACTCTAACACCTTGGCACCAAAATGGAGCTTTGGGATCAAAGATACCTATATTTTCATATTTCTCATTTTTTACAGAAACAATGGTAGGTTTTTCTACGGTAATTGTTTGTTCAGGAATATGAATTAAAGTTCCGGCAACATCATAATCTCCACCTATTGTTAATTGCCAATCACCTGTAATTTTAATATCCGGTGATTTTGTGTTTGGTGTGTAATATTTTTCTTCTGTTGCAGCTATACAACCAATTGATGAGACAATAAGTATAGCAATAATTAGTGTGTAGATCATTTTCATAAATGTCTCCTTTAAATAAATATTCGAGGTATTAACGAGTTGGCAGGTAATCTCATACAAGGGATTATTACTTCATCGTTTACCTTGATTTCATCTTGTGCATCGGTTATATCTAAAACAGTCATCTGCATAGATACTCTTCCTATAACAGGATATTGTTTTCCTTTAATAGTCAGAAATTGTTTTCTAAAATATTTTTTTAAGAAATACCTAAATATTTCTATTCTGTATATTATCGCATCCGGAACAAGTGTGTATCCGTGAGCAAACCCACAAGCCACAACGGCAGTTTTGGTATTTCTGGTGGTAGTATATTCACTGCCATATCCCACTGTTGAGCCGGAAGGTAAGTTTCTGACTGCAACAACTCTTGCTTTTAGTGTCCAAGTAGGTTTTAACTCCACTCCTCCGGTTTTGGAATAAATGGAAGGAAATTGACCAAATAGAACAGTTCCGCAACGAACCATATCCAGTTGCATTTGAGGAAATCTTAATGCTGCTGCTGAGTTGGCACAGTGTAAAAATCCTATATCATACTGCCTTTTCTTTAAAAGATTGGTGATATTTTGGAACAGTTTGAACTGGTTTAAAGTGTATTTAATATTAATATCCCCTGAGTGTGTAAAATGGGTATATGTGGCAACTACCTTAAGCCTTGGATGTTCTTTAATATAATCAAACAGGTCATAAACTTCCGATTGAAGAACACCAAGTCTTCCCATTCCGGTTTCTATTTTAATGTGGATATGAGCATCTCTGTTAATGTTTTCCGCAACTTTAACAATGTTTTGAGCGTCGAATAAGGAAGCACAAGTTAAATCAATGTTGTAGTTTATGGCTTCTTTGATTCTGCTTTCTGTGACGGGCATAAACAAGAGAATAGGGGTGTTAATATTATTATTTCTCAAAAGAAGAGCTTCGTCCAAATGAGTAAGTCCGAAATAGTCTACATTTTCTTGTGAAAGAAGTTTAGCTGTTTGAACCAAATCATGTCCGTAAGCATTTGCCTTTAAAACGCAACAGAATTTAGTGTCTTTATTTATAAAATTTCTAAGTGTTCTAAAATTATGAACCAAGGCATCTTTATTGACTTCTATCCAAATATCATTTACCATGGTTTATCCTTTTGCTCTCTTTTTTAGAATAGCTCTGATTTTTGGCAAATATTTAACCCACAAGTTATACCAAAATGTATTTAAAGGAATATCAAGTTCACCAATATATTCAACAAATCTTGGATTAAATCCTTGCTTGAATTTGTTAAGCCCTGACAGGTGATCGTTTTCATCAATTTCTTTTTTAGGAGAGACGCCTCTAAAATCATACCATTTGCATCTCTCCGTTTTTGCCCATTTAATCATTTCCCACTGCATACCGTGATTTGGCATAAAGTTTCTGTGTTCGTTATTTGATGCTCCATAGGTATACATGGCTTTGTCCCCCCATAAATAACAAAGAGAACCTGTTAAAGGTTGGTCTTCGTAATATGTTAAGAACATTTTAATGTATCCTTTAGGCTCTAATATATCCCACATAGCCTCAAAATAATCATAATTACGAACCAAGAAACCGTCACGCTTACAAGTTTCTTTTAAAAGTTCATAAAATATGGGCAAATCTTCTTTTGTGCAATCTGTTTTAACCGTCACCCCTTTTTTGGCGGAAAGACGAATGTTGTATCTCCATTTTTGATGGAAAGACGCCAACAGTTCTTCTTCACTTCTGCCTTCAAGGTCTAATTGCATAACACATTTTGGCTGAATGCCTCCAAATCCGTCACCTTTGATAGGTATAAAACCGTTGTTTCTTAAATTTTTAAGTGATTCCGTGTCTTCTATTGGAATAGGTGGGTCGATTTTAATTAAAATGGCATTGTGCTTTTTTGCTATGGATTTTATATAGTCAACTAAGCCTTTGACAAGTTCAGCATTGTGAGTGTCACAGGTAAAACCTCGTGGAATATAGAAAATACATTTATTTACTTTCGGAATAGATTTTTTTAATATGCTGGCAGTGGCTACGATTTTGCCTTGGTCTTCACCTATAATTCTTATAGGTTTCCAACCGCTTTTAGCCTTTAATTCTCCCCATTCATAACTTTGGAGTAAGTCACCCCAGTCATAATGAGCTGTAAAATCATTAAATTTATCTATTTCTTCAGATGTGATTTCTCTGAATATCATCTATTTCTCCGTAGGTTTGTTTTTATTAAGCTTTTCTCTAAGCTTAGCAATTTTCTTATATTCTTCTATGTTTACAGGAATAAAATCTTTGCCCTTATTTTTGTGTTTCTTGGGCAAAACCCCGATTTCTTCTTTTTGAGCTAAGTCTTCTTTTGTCACAAGAGCTATTTTTTTGATTTTTTTTGCCATATATTATTTAATTCTTCTCTTGTAACATTCAAGTAGAGTTTTATTCATTCCGGGGGCACCGAAAAGGTCTAATCCTCTTGTTTCCATAACTCTTGAAAGGTTTGATAATTCTTCATCGTTAATTGGGTTTAATTCTCCCGCACTTAAAGCTTTTATTATTGATGAGAATGAACCTTCTGCAAGGTCAACGGTTAAGTAAGTGGTGTAAATGTCTCCTCTGGTCATAGTCACCAAACCATGCTTTTCCATCATAAAACTGTTGTAGTAGGGGAGATAGGGAACAAAATTGTTGGCAAGAGTTTCTGTTAAAGGTTCTGCATAAGGCACAAAAGGCACGGGGCCTACTTCAATCGCTTGTTCCGGGTAGAAAGGTTGCATAGCAAGTTCTTCGCCTTTTTTCATTATGGCAAAAGCACAAGCACCTTCCGGGTGACAGTGTATAACTGTTTTAATGTCCGGTCTTTCTTTGAAAAACTTTAAATACATCGGTTTTTCACCCGTAGGCTTGGCTTCTCCTTCTATGGTTTCTCCTTTCATATTTATGAATATAAGGTTGTCTTTACAAACATCACCTTTGTAAGTTTTGGTAGGTGTTATAAGAATAACATCATCTTCCAGTCTCCATGCAGCGTTTCCTCCGGCAGAGGTTACAAAGTGTCTATCTGCTAAAAGGTGACACACTTTTATCATTTGCTCAACTTCTTTAGCATATTTTTCAAATAACATATTATTCTCCGTATTAGATATTTAATTTTATTATTAATTATACCATTATAATTATATCACAAAATGTGTATTTTTTCAATTTAATTGGCAAATAATAAAAAATTTATAGAAAAAGCAGGGCTTACCCCTGCTTAAATCCATTCCCAAAAAGCCTTACGACTTTTCGGAATTTCTTGATTGTCTGAGTTTTGCAAAAAACAATTTGCATTTATCATAAATTTTTACAAAAAAGTTATTATGAGAGTTAAGGTTCTGTGATTGTGTTGAATCAGATATACCGTTAACTCCTTCGGAGATAGGATTATTTGAACTTGTTTTTATTTCTTCCTTATCTCCTACCTCATCACCGAAAAAAGGTGTCATCCGGAAACTTTTCTTTTAATTGTAGAGTAGAAGGTTCATTATCATATTCTTTTAAAGAAGATTTATAATTATTCATTATAAACTTTCCTCTATTATCAATAAAATTACTCCATATTAATCTAGATTCATCAACATTTGTTTTTTTTACTCTCCAATATTCAATATTATCACTTTCCTTAAAAGACAATTTAATTATTTTATCTGAAATAAATTCACAACTATCAATATTGCTTTTTAAAGATTCCATTCCAAATGATCCGCCTAACAAAATATCTATTATTAATGGTTTATCGAAATTATATATATAATCAATATAAAGTTCTTTTCCATTAAAAAAAGCTATTGCATATAAATCATCTATTTTTTTTGCATTTATAACTCTTGGATGATTATTCCATCCTAAAGGATACTCCCACCAAATATAATCCCATATAATTTTGTATTTATCTTTTATAATATAAAGTAAAATAGAATTATTTATTTTTATATTATCTGTATAACCCTCAAGAAAAGAACTATATAGATCCGAATTTGGGATTTTATACACATACAAAACTAAATCACCTTCATATTTTTTACTTTCTATTAAAGATGCCTCTTTCAATATGAAATCTAAACTAATGGAATCATAAGAATCAATTGATAAAATCTTATTGTTTTTTCTTAGTCTGTTGCTATATATTTTTTTGATAATTGTTTTATGTGGAAAAATATTAACATAATTAAAACAATAATTATTATCTTGCAAATATTCATAGCAATATTCTATTTTGTGTAGTTTAAGTGTTTCATCTATATTATTTGATTGAGAAAAAACACTATTTAAACTAAAAATAAAAAAGATTGATATTATAAATAATATATATTTCATTTTATAACTCCTCAAATTCAAAAAAGTCTAATATAATATCATTATTTTCTATATAAATTGGGGCATAATTATTAAATTTAACTCTAATTCTAACATTATCTCGAAGATAATATAAAAAATCATTAACATTATATGGACCAACTCCACATGTCACATCATAAAGATTAAAATTATAAACGTTTATGTAGTGATTTACAAAACCAAAATTATTTGGCATACATAAATTATTTTGAGAAGACCCCTGAAATTTCGAACTCTTTTGCTCTAAAGAAATATATACAGCCCCTCCATTTTGTATTATATAATTATCGTAAATATAACCTAATACAGAAGAATTATTTATAATAAAATATAATTCTGTTGAAGCAATTCCCTGAGAAGAAAGAGTTTTTTTAAACAAGTCAGCCCAACCGTCACAGCGACCATCTTTATATTTTAACAATAAATCAGTTGTATTGATTGAATATTGATAAGATGGACCATATAATAAATAATATGTTAATAAACATCCATCCTTAGAATAAACTTTTAAAGTTTTAACCTTATTCCAAATAGCATTAAACACATCTGCTTCCGTTGATTTACCTCTGGCGGCTTCGCAACCTATCCATACACAAGTTTCATATAATCTATTAGAATTATATGCACTTGTAAGAGGTTCTCTGTATGTCACATACAAATCATGATAAGTTCTTCCTATATCAATCGGATTAGAATTATTATTTGTATATTGCCAGTCAAAATATAACTTTTTATAATCTACACTATTATATTTATTTTCAAATTCAACATTATTAATAGTTAATTGACTATAATTACCGGATGATTCAGAGGATGCACTATAATTAGTTAAACTATAATTTGAATTTGTTGTTGCACTTATCTTTGCATCAGTGACATTATTATTGTTAACATAGAATATTCCCTCATTGATTTTTAGATATTGATCTAACGGAACCAAAAAAGGTCTGTTTTTCTCATGAGGTAAAAGCTTTTCGTATATTCCGCCTAATAATAAATTTATTGTAAAATTATAATAAAATGAATCGAATACAGGATTTGGTTCATATGCAATATTATCCGAAGGATTATCTAAATTTAACCAACTGCTGTCAAATATAGTATTACATTGATAATAAATAGTTGTTGGAAAATTAATATTATTTATCCAGTCTTGCCAAGGAACTGTTGTACTACCAAAACCTTGTTTTAATGAATAAACATAATTATCAAGTTTTAATTTAAATTTTATTTCATCTTTTGCTATAATTGTATTGGAGGATGAAACCTTCTTTAAATTTAATGATAAAGTCACTTCACTAAATGCCATTGGATTGCATATTATGTATAATGTTTCCGGCATTTCATCTTGACCTATAACCCAAGTCTTTTTATAAGAATTATCTAAAACCAATTGATTGGTTGCGTATTCATCAGTATATACACTGATAAAATAATTACCTACAAATTCTAAATAATAATCATTATCTAAATCTGTATTTTCTTCATCATATAAAAGCTTTAAGGTTATGGGATAACTGTATTAGATAATATATTTCTTAATTCCGGCATTTGCTGATTGGGGAAATTTGAATCATTACCGTTTAAAACATCCGGATCATGACTTATATCGGTTTGAACTACAGAATATAATACATTATCTTGGTGAATTATGCTTCCGCCATATTTTAGGGTGCCTGTAATTTGAGCAACATCATTTTCTATACCTTTAACATATATAATATTAGGTATGCTATTTCCGGAATATTCTGTATTAATATCTATTTGATTGGTTAAGGCATAATTTGAATAAAATTCTATGTTATCATTATCTGATTCTAAAACAAAAGTTGTTGCGTTAGATAAGTAATTATTAATACCGGCTACACTGATTGCTAAACTGTTAACACCTTGGTTTAAATAATCATATTTTGGTATAACTTTTCCCGGGGTAGAGTTTTC
>JAFSVJ010000107.1 GCA_017445025.1 Abditibacteriota bacterium
CCCACGGTCGCTTCGCTCCTCGTAGCCCCCCTAAAGGGGGTTCATTGATAGAAAAGCGAAACTTTTTGGGATTTGGATTGTGGTGGGTGGTCAGGAATAAATTTGCATATAATTGCAAATTTATGCATTCACTCGCTTGCGAGATAGAAGCCTAATAAGTCTTGCCAACAACTCGGGGTAGGGGGGTGATATTTTTCATTTTTCATTATATTCTGCTTTAAAGTTTGATTTTTGTTAAAAAATATGATATAATATAATAGATATAAATATAAAAAAGGTAATTATTATGAATTATAATCCAAGTGATAGAATTAAAAGGCTTCGCGACAGAGTTTTGACCAATCCCCCCGAAAGATTTCAAAAGGGTTGGTGGTTATATTACTATTTAAAATCATTTTTGTCAGAAGATGTGGCAAAACTTCCTTTAACGGAAAGACATGCCATTTCTTATGCCAATGTTATTAATAATATGCCTTGTGAAATCTACAAGGAAGACCTTTTAGCCGGAGAACATTTTGATACATTTGAATTGTTTATAGGTGAAGGTGAGCCAAAAGATATTCATAAATGGATAGATAAAGAGTGCATATTCTTGCCTCCTGATAAAAAGGCTGAATTAAAAGAAATGGTTAATAAAAAACCTTTTGCTTTTAAATATGAATTGCCTCATGCCGGCAGTATGTATGAAGCTTTCCCCGAAATCAAAAAAGCTAATGAAAATTGTGTTATTTCCATTTGGGGAACTACTTTTAATCACTCTATCAGAGGTTATGAGAAAATATTAAGATTAGGTTTTGAGGGTATTAAGGAAGAGGTTATGAACTCATATAATAATCTCTCTCCTTTAGATGGTGACTACCTTGTTAAAAAGTTAAATCTTAAATCTTGGGCTATAATTTGTGATGCTTGTATAAATTTAGGAAAGAGACACAGTGATTATCTTCTCTCTCTTGCCGAAAAGGAAAAAGATCCCAAAATAAAATCTAATTACTTGGAAATGGCAAAGCTTTGTGATAGAGTTCCCGCAAAGCCCGCTACCAATTTTAAAGAAGCAGTTCAAGCTTTATGGTTTGGTCACATGCTTACTGTTTGGGAAGACGGAACAAACGCCAACGGTATTGGTAGAATAGACCAAATTTTATATCCATATTATAAAGCTGATAAAGAAGCCGGTATTTTAACCGATGACGAAGCAAGAGAATATTTGTCCGCTTTTTGGATTAAATTATATTTGGATTATGACGTTCAACAAACCTTGGTTGGTGGTGTGTTGCCTGACGGAACAGATGCCACAAATGAAGTATCTTATTTGTGTTTTGACGTGACTGAAGCTTTAGGCTTTATCAGATGTCTTTCAGCCAGGTTACATAAAAATATAACAGACAAATTCCTTTCAAGATGTGTGGATTTGTTTACTATGGGTGGCGGAATACCTTTCTTCTATAATGACGAAGCTCTTATTCCTGCTTTAACAAGAAATGGAATTCCTTTAGAAGATGCCAGAGGGTATGCTGTTATAGGTTGTGTGGAAATAACTCTTCCCGGCCAAGCTTTTCCTCATGCTGTTTCTAACTGGGTAAATCATTCAAAGATTTTAGAACTTGCAATTAACAACGGTAAAGATATGATAACGGGAGAGATGATAGGACTCGACTGTGGTAATTTGACTGATTTTCATTCTATTGATGATATAAAAGCTGCTTTTGATAAAGAGTTTGAATATTTTGAAAACATGGCCTGTGCCGGTTCAAATTACATTGAATATGGTGAAAGACAAAGACACAGAATGCCTTATTTATCTCTTTTGACTGAAGGATGTATTGAAAAGGGAGAAGATATTCTTTGTGGTGGAGCAAAGTATAATTGGCATGAAACCAGTGCTGTAGCAATTCCTAACGCCGGCGATGCTTTTACAGCTCTTGATCATTTGCTTTTTAAAGATAAAATAGTGGATAGTGAAACCTTACTTGAAGCTTTGAAAAAAGATTTTGAAGGCTATGAAGATTTATATGATTATATAGTTCATAAGATTGAGAAATACGGTAACGACTGTGAAGAACCTGATTATTGGGTATCTCGAATTTGTGAAGAATATGCTCTTAAAATGGAAAAACATAAAACCTATTCAGGCGGTAAGTTCTTTACTCAGTTATTCTCATTTACCATTATGCTTGAATACGGAAGAAAAACTTGCGCTTCTGTGGACGGAAGACATACGGGACAGCCTTTAGCTTATTCATTGTCACCGGGACAGGGCAGAGATATAGATTCCATTACTGCTACAATTAAATCTTTGGCAAAGATTAAACATGAATTGTGTGCCGCTTCCACATCAGTTATATTGGAAATAGATCCTTCTTTGGTAGAAAAGCAAGGAAAACCTTCAGTTGTGGCTCTTCTTCGAAGTGCCATTGATATGGGAGTGGGTCAACTTCAATTTAATGTGGTTAGCGAAGAAAAGTTGAAAGATGCCAAAGCACATCCGGATAAATATCCTTCTCTTGCTGTTCGTGTTTCAGGATTCAGTCAAAAATTCTGCCTGTTAGACTCAGATATGCAAGACCATATTATTGCAAGAACAAAGCATAAAAATTAGGATAAATAGTTGAAAGGTAATATATTTAATATACAAAAATTTTGTACTCATGATGGAGAAGGTATTAGGACTACAGTCTTTTTGAAAGGCTGCCCTATGGCTTGTAAATGGTGCCATAATCCTGAGTCCATCTCTCCTTTGCCTGTTATGGCTTTTTATAAGTCAAAGTGTCAGGCATGTGGAAGGTGTAAAACTGTCTGTGAATATGGTGCCATTAAGGACGATTTTCAATTTGACAGAGAGAAATGTGTTCAGTGTGGAAAGTGTATAGATAAATGTTTGGTTTCCGCAAGAGAAAAGTTTGGCTATGAAGCCTCTGTGGACGAGATTTTAGAGCAAGTTATGAAAGATAAAATCTTTTATGACAATTCTCACGGTGGTGTCACTTTTTCCGGCGGAGAGCCTACTTTTCAAATAGATTTTCTCTTAGCTTTGGTTAAAAAATCCAAAGAATTGGGCTTAAATGTGGATATAGAAACCAATTCCTTTACAAGTTATGAGAATATGAAGTCTATAGCTCCCTATATTGACTGTTTTTTAATGGATGTTAAAATTGTAGATGATGAAAAGCATAAATATTGGACAGGGGTTTCAAATAAAATAATACTTGATAATATAAGAAAGCTGTCTGATGAGCTTGGAAAAGATATATTAATAAGAGTGCCTCTTATTCCCGGGATTAATAACAGTGAAAAGGATTTAACTTTATTGGCTGATTTTGTTAATTCTTTGAAAAATAAGCATAAGGTGGAACTGCTCAATTATCATGAGATAGGTATATCAAAATACGATGCCTGTGGAATGGATTATGAACTCCGAGACACAAAACCGGTGGAAAGCATCAAGGACGCCATAGAGTTTTTGAGAAATAAAGGCGTTGAAATGGAAAATGAATAATATATTAATGAGTAAAAAAAATGATTAAAGTTAATTGCGGGAAATACAGAGTAGGGGACGGTGAACCTTTGATTCTTTTGGCAGGTCCTTGTGTAATAGAGAGTAGGGACATTTGTTTTCAAATTGCCAAGAAAACCAAAGAAATCTGTGAAGAACTTGGTATAAATTATGTTTTTAAAGCTTCTTTTGATAAAGCCAACAGAACCAGCGTGGAATCTTTTAGAGGCCCAGGTTTAGAGAAGGGACTTGAGATATTAAGAGAGGTAAAGGAAACCTTTGAGGTGCCTATTGTCACAGATATTCACGAAGCTTGGCAAGCCGAAAAAGTGGCAAAAGTTGCTGATATTTTGCAAATTCCGGCTTTTTTGTGCAGACAGACAGATTTGATAGTGGCTGCCGCCAAGACGGGAAAATGTGTTAATATAAAGAAAGGTCAGTTTGTGGCCCCTTGGGATATGAAAAATTCTTTAGGTAAGGCAAAGTCTACAGGTAATGAGAATATTATGCTGACGGAAAGAGGCACCAGCTTTGGGTTTAATTATTTGTGTGTGGACTTTACGGGGATTCCTTCTATGAGAGCTTTGGGTGTTCCCGTGATTATGGACGCCACTCACTCTGTTCAAAGACCCGGTGGTTTAGGTAATGCCTCAGGGGGAGCAAGAGAGTTTATTCCAACTTTGGCAAAATGTGCTGCAGCGGCAGGTGTAGACGGTTTCTTTATGGAAATTCACCCGGAGCCGGAAAAAGCCTTGTGTGACGCTGCTTGTATGTATAGATTAAGTGAACTTAAGGATTTATTAAAAATTATTCTCAAAATCAGAGAAGCAATAGGGGTGAAAAATGATTATTAAGCATGGTTTTATTGTAAATAACAAGATATATCTTGAAGATAAGCCTAAGGATTTGGAATCTAAAATAACTATTAAGAAAGAAGGTTTTGTCACCACTCGTGAAGATGTGGTTAAGGTCTCTTCTCCTCAGACTATTGATTATAAAGAGCTTATAGTTATAAAAGATTATTTCGGAATCATTAAATATTATATATCCGGATGGTGTAAAGAGTTTACAGTTAAGAATTGGACCGTTCGAAATAAACCTTTTGAGATTTTTTCCTATGGCAGAACCACAGAAAGTGCTTATCCTTATTTGTTTATGAATAACAGAGAAGAGTATATGGCTCTTAATTTGTTGCCAAAGGGTGACTGGTCAATTAAGTGTTATATGAGAAATACTGATTTGTATATTGAGATAGGTAGAGATAATACACGAACTTTCAAGGGTTCAACGCCTGTGGCTTTGGATATATTTATGGTTTCGGGAGATACTCCTAACGAAGTATATATAAGACAACAAAAATATGTAAAGAAACATTTCTTCAAAAACTATCCCATTCCCATGTCTTATAACACTTGGATAGACGAATTTTATCACTTAAATTGGAATAATTTAATCAACCAAATTGATACACAAGCCGAGTTTGGTTGTGAAGTTTTTACTGTTGACGCCGGTTGGTTTGGCACCATGCCTATGTGGACAGAGATAGGAAACTGGACAGAAAAAGAGGATCTTTTCGGAAACGGTAAAACTTTAATGGATTTGGCAGATTATATTCGCTCAAAAGGTATGAAGTTTGGAATTTGGATGGAAGCCATGAAAATCCATAAGGACGCCCCTTTGAGAGTTAATAACCCGAAATTGTTTGTGGAAGTGGAAGGATATGATCCTAAAATAAATCCTTATTACCACTATGATTTTAGTAATAAAAAAGCTATGGAGCTTATGCTCAGTGAAGTTGTCAGAATAGTTAAAAAGTATGATGCCAAATGGCTTAAAATTGATAACAATTCAGCTCGAAAAAGAACAAAAAACAATCCCCATGTGGAAGAAACAGAAAACTATTTTGCATTTTTGGAAAAACTTAGAAAGGCCTGTCCCGATTTGGTAATAGAGAATTGTGCCTCCGGAGCTTTGACAGGGGATATTTGGACAATGAGTCATTATAATACAAGTTTCCCTTCAGATACAGTATGGGCTCGTGATTTGATTAGAATTCAAAGAGAAGCATGTAAAATATACCCACCATGTTTTATTAATAACTGGTGCTGTCTTCACCCCTCAGGCAATTTGTGGACCATTCACGGAAGAAAGCGAAAGAATACTATAGGCATAGGGCTTAATCCAATGGACGCTACCGGTGATAATGTGGAATCATTCCCCATACCTTATGTTTTTGTCACAAACTTCTTAGGAAACTTGACCTTGACAGGTAATTTTGCCGACTTTCTGAAAGAAGATAAAAAATTGATAAAAAAATTAATAGACATCTATAAAGAAAAGAAAGATTTCATAATGAATGCCTATTATTTGGAATTGGAAAGCAACGGATATTCTTATATGCTTTTTAACGATGATTTTAGTGAAGTTATGATATTTGTTTTTGCCAAGGATATGGTATGGCCTCCCACAGAAAAAGTAAAGGTAAATTTAGACCCCTTACCCAAAAACATAAATTATAAAATTGTTGAATTAATCACCGGTAAGAAAGAAAAAATTAAAAAATATTACAAAAATAACTTCAAACCTAAAGAAGTAAGAATATTGTCATTAATTGAAAAATAAAAGCGAGTATAAAAATCCCAAAGGACCTAAAAACTCAATTTTTTATAGAAAATATCAAGCGACTATAACAAGATTTTTTTGTTTAGCAAATAAAAAGGCGTTAGCCGTTTATAAGCCACATTTTCAAAAGAAATGGGGCTTTTTTTTATAAAAAAAGTCACATTTATAAAGAAAATGGGAGCTTAGAATTTTATGCGTCTACAAAAAAATCTTAAGTTAAGGAGCGAAGAGATTTTCGTTATAAAAAATTAGAGATTTTCGAGGGATTTGGGATTTTTATACTCAAGAAAAAAATAAATCCCGAAGGGATTTGGGATTTTTATACTCAAGAAAAAAATAAATCCCGAAGGGATTTGGATTTTTATACTCAAGAAAAAAATAAATCCCGAAGGGATTTGGGATTTTTATACTCAAGAAAAAAATAAATCCCGAAGGGATTTGGGATTTTTATACTCAAGATAAAAAAATTTAAAAAAAATCAAAAATTTGTTATAAAACTTGACATAAAAGTAAAAATGTGTTATAATATAAGTGTATAATAAGTTAGTATACTAAGTTGGTATAGAACTGATAACATAAGTTGGTATGTCAAGTTAGTATAGAATAAATAACACAAGTTAGTTTTTATTTTTTATTTATAAGATTTATGAAACAATCATTTCTGCGTTAACGTCTTATAGATATATTTAAATAAAAAAATAAATTAAAAAAGGAGAACTACAATGTTCAAAAAAGGTTTCACCTTAATCGAGTTATTGGTTGTGATTGCAATTATTGCTATACTTGCAGCCATACTTTTCCCTGTATTTGCACAGGCAAGAGAGAAAGCAAGACAATCTTCATGTTTGTCAAATGTTAAACAATTATCAACAGCATTTTTCTTATATGCTGATGATTACGATGAGTGTTTCCCATGTTATACCGCTGTTTTAGAAAACGGTAGCAACTGGTATCAGTGGGTCACAAGTCCATCATACGGATTTTCTTTCTGGACACCATTTGTTTCAACATACCCATATTTCAAAAATTCCAAGCTTTTAATTTGTCCTTCTCAACCAACTCCTTCAGCTGCAGCTCCTTCTTTTAGAGTTGCTACATGGAATATGGATGGAAACAACCATCAATATGAATCATCATACGGTATGAACACAGGTCTTTCAACATCAAACGGAGACCCATGGGCACCTCAACCTGTATCATTATCACAATTGCAAACCACAGGAAACTTTGTTCTTATGACAGAAGGTAATACTCCTTTTGCTGATTGTCCTACAGGTCCTCACCAAGTTGAAATCAGACACACAGGTGGTAGTAACTTTGGTTTTGCTGACGGTCACGCAAAGTATTACAAATGTGCTAACGGTAACATAGCAACCGGTTGGCCTTGGCCTCATGTTAATAACAATTATGATATGAATCAACCTTTAAGAGTTGATATAAATCGTCAATAGGTTTTTAAAAAAATAATAAATTAGATTACTGTATTTTAGCAGTAATCTATTTTTTTTATATATAAAGGAGTTACAAAATGAAATACTTTGTTGCAGCATTGTTAATAATCTTAGCTATAGCAATAAACGCAAATGTGATTAAAGATTTGCCTGAGGATTTGTTAAATGCTTGTTTAATGAATATGCAAGTAGGAGACCCTATGCTTTCAGGTGATAAACCTACCATAAAGTTAGGAAATAATCCTTACAGCTTTATTATTTCTTGGAAAAACCAAGGTCAAGGATCCGGTTTTGTAGCCATTCCTACCGGTGCTTTTGCTGATACTAGGCAGATTAAAGTTAAATATAAAATTAACTTTCTTGACAACGCTACTTTTACTATAAAGAATCAGTATAACAATATTAACAAGTCCGATAATGCTTATAGGCTTATGGGTATTTTAGGAGACGAGTGTAAATATACTCTTAATGGTGAAGATTTAGAGCAAGGAATTGTAAAAGAGGTCACCTTTGATAATAATCTATGGGAATCAAAATTAGGTTTTACAGAAGTTATATCTTTTATTTTTGAAGGGACAGGTTCCGGAGAAGTTGAAATTTATGATGTTGAGTTGATTAATTCCCCAGGTGGTGTTTTTAAAGTATTTGAATATGATTGGGATATGAGAAACTATGAAATGCCCCCTTATATAGGTAAAGGTCCTATGCCTAGTGGAGATCATACAGTTTATATTGGCATGTCTACTGTTGAAGCAACACATGAAGAAGGTCAAAAAAGAATTTTAAGGCTTAAAGAGCTTGTTCCTAATCTTGGCTGTGATGGTGGAGATTTAGCTACTCTTTTGGCGTTTAATAAAGATTTCTTTATTGACAATAATATTCCCGCATATTATCAATTTGGTGGCAGTTCAAATATAGAGCCTATTGTTAGTGAAAATAAAGCTCATCTTGTTAACGGTATGGGTTTATCAAGAGATACAAATCCGGGAACTTTTTCTATGCATCACGATTTTGATTGGTCAGATGAAACAGTTATAAAAGGTTTTGCCGAAGCTATAAAAAGATGTGGACAAATGGGTATTCCTGAGTTTCAGTTTATAGATGCTGTATGGCAATATAACGGGAAAGCCGGTTGGGATTATGGAGATCTTAATTGGACCTATGGTAACTGGGGTTATAGTGAAAAAACCTTTAATAATTTTAGAAAAGCCTTAAAAGAGGAAGATGATGGTATCAGAATAGGTAAATATGGTTCAAAAGGAAAAATAATGCACTTTTGGGAATATGTAAAGCATACAACCGGTGTGACAGTTAAGCCATCTGATTTAGGTCTTAGTTCATGGGATGAATATGTGCCATGCCTTAATGGTTTTTCAGATGAAGAAGAAGTGACAAGGTGGAAGGAATTAACGGGAATAACATATGATGATTTAAATTTCTTTGTATCTTTTATGTTAAGACATTATGAATGGCTTAAACTTTTTAGTGAAGTTGGTGAAGAAGGTATAAAATACGGTTGTGATGTTGTGGCAATGCCCAATGGTTCTAACTGGGCAAACGGAAATGATATTCCGGGAACAATTCAACTTGCCAATGTAAAAGTTTTAATTGATGAAACCAGATTTTACAGACCAACCCTTATTATGTCAGGTTATGCTGAATTGCCGGTTTGGAGAGAATTGATTAATAAATATAATAAGCACCACAGACTTATTTGTGAAGTAGGTTTAGGTGGTGGTGCCAATATTTATTTTGCTCCTTTGTTTTCATATATTAAAAATTATTCTTTGCAATCTACAGCCCACTATGATTCTATGCAATGTGACTGGGTTTGGGGCGGAGTTAACGAAAATTCAGACAAAAACGGGTTTGAAGCCTTTGAAGACTTTTTATTTAAGGCTTGGGGATTCAATGCCGCAACGGAAGACAATGGTGAAAGACTTCCGGATTATAAGAGAGCTATTCGTCTTGTGACTCCTTATGCTACTTATATTAATTCTCCCATATCAAATGTTGTTCCGGAAAGGTTTAAGAGTAATTTAAAATATTCTTTTTATAATAATACTTTTCCTTATGAGATAATGGATTACTCTGAATATAATATTTTGAAACCTAATTATGATTTAATGGTTCTTGATACTGTTAATATTTCTGAAGAAGTTGCAAATAAAATTCAAAATAGAGTTTTAAATAAAAAGACTACTTTACTTATGCATGCTTATACTGCCGGAAGCCTTGCTGACGGAACCAACTTCTCTAATTGTTGGAATAAAGAAAACGAAAGAGCTCTGAAGAAGCCTTTGGCTATGAATGAAGAGACCCGAAAGCTTATAGACAGAGATCTTTATCTTTCTGAACATATAAATAAACCCAATTTGTTTTCTAAACTTATAGGAAATGTTTTCAGTGACGGAATAAGAACTATAAACGGAAATATTGACGGAATAAATATTGACTATAAAGGTGAATATTATTATATTACAGGGGATAAGGCTAAAACTGTTTTATCTGTAAATGATATGCCTATTTTATCCGAAATTACATTTAAAAACTTATCAAAGGTATATTATTATCATATAAATGCAGGGAAATGCCAAGAACTTGACGATTATGTCTTAAGTATTGTTTATAAATCTGCGGGTATTAAACCTGAAGGAAAGACTGAAAATGCATACTTAGAGAGATGGACCATAGAAGATGGTTGTGAGGTAGCTGCTGTCTTTAGTAAGTCTTCTCTCGGCAAATATGGTGGACCTCCAATCAGATGGGATTATCTTGATATTGAAGATAAAGCATCAATAGCAAAAGTTTCTTTTGATACAAAAGTTAAAGGGGATTATGTGATTTTTGATTTTATAAATAATAAAGAGTTGGCATCTACAGGTTCTACAGTTGATATTATTATGGAAGGCATATCCGCAAATCTATATTATATCATCCCAAAGGCTAAGGCTGAGAGTGTTATAAGTAAACTCAAAGAGAGACGAGAAAAACTTCAATATTGGGAAAATGTAAGATTTGAGAAATTCTATGCTTCATCCGCACAAAATAATTGAAAATTGTAAAATACATAATGCAAAATTAAATGCAGAATGTAAAATATCACCTCCCCCTTCGATTTGGGCTGTTGGCTTAAATAGTTAGGCTTCTATCGTAAAATTCGCATACTTGCAAATTTTACTCCTGACCACCCACCACAATCCAAATCCCTAAAACCCATTCCCAAAAAGTTTTCGCAGATGCTTCAACTTTTCGGGAGCCCTTGGGTCGTTTCGCCATTGGCTCAACTTTTTGGGATGAGAAAGAGGGTGAAATATTAAAGGACAAGAAAATGAAAAAAATAATATTAATTTTAATTGTAATTATTTCCCTTTATCATTATGCATGGGCAAAACCTATAAAAGATTTGCCTGAGCCTCTTTTGCAAGCTTGTATTACTAACTTGCAGGTTGAGGATTGTATGTTAATGTATGATAAACCCTATGTTAATTTAGGAGTGCCATATTCTTGGGTTGTTACTTATAACCCCGGTCAATATAAAAAAGGAGTTTTAAATATTCCATGTGGTGCTGTTTGGGATGTTAAATCTATAAGAGTAAAGTATAAAATCAGAGAAAATTCTCTCTCTCAAATCAGGCTTTATGGTCGCTATAACAGGAAAAGTGAGTTTGCCAATGATTATATTAAAGGGGCTCATGCCAAACCTGTATCAACCAATTGTGAATATATTTTATCCCCGGAAGAAAGTGCGGTAGGGGATGAAAAAGAGATAGTATACGAAAATGATCGATGGGCCCCCGATAATCAAGGATATATGGAAGCCTTTGGTATTGATATGACAGGCGACGCTCGCTGTGTAATTGAAATATTCAGTATTGAATTTATAAAAAGTGACGGAAGTGTCTTTGATTTATGGTCTTATGATTGGGATATGAGAGCTTATGAACCTGTGCCCGGTATGAATAATGATCCTTTTCCTTCACTTGATCATACTATTTATATAGGTATGTCTTCTCTTGAACAGACTTGTGAAGAGGGTAGAAACAGAATATTAAGATTAAAGCAATTAATTCCTAATTTGGGCTGTGATGGTAATGGCTATGCCACGGCACTTGCATATTATAAAGATTTCTTTATTAAAAATAATATTCCCGCCTATTATCAGTTTGGTGGATCTTGTGATATTGAACCTATTGTGTCTGAAAACCAAGCTCATCTTGAAACTGTAGACGGAAAGAGTAGAGATATACAGTGGGGCAGTGGATCTTATCACCACGAATTTGACTGGACAAGCGATGCTGTAAAATCCGGTTTTAAAGAAGCCATTAAAAGATGTGGAGAGATGGGCATAGACGGTTTTCAATTTATAGATGCTGTTTGGCAATATTCTCCTACAATCAACTGGGGTTATGGAGAAAAAACCATAGAAGCTTTTAGAAAAGATTTACTTGAAGAAGATGGTGGTATTCCTGTCGGAGTATATGGAAAAACAGAAAAGAGAATTCATTTTCACGAATATCTAATGGAATCAGCCGGAATAGAAATAACCCCCGCAGATTGTAAAATATCTTCTTGGGAAGAATATATTCCTTGTGTCAGTGGTTTTACTCCTCCCGAGGAAGCTCAAATTTGGACTGATAAAAGTGGGACTCACTTTGAATGTAAACCCTATTTTATTCATATTATGCTAAAACACTATGAATGGCTTAAACTCTTTGCAGAAGTAGGTGAAGAGGGAATGAAATATGGTTGTGATATAGTTGCTATGCCTAACGGTTCAAATTGGGGCAATGCAAATGATTATGCAGGTTTATTATATACTTCTACAGTTAAATATTTGGTAGATGAAACCCATTTTTATCACCCGGATCACTTATTGGGTGGATATGCACAGCTACCCGCTTGGCGAGGGTTAATGACTAAATATAATAAGCACCACAGATTAATTTCAGAAGTAGGTTTAGGTGGTGGTGCAAATATTTACCTTGCTCCTTTATTTTCTTATGTTATGACTTATTCTCTTCAAAATTTAGGTCATTATGATTCACTTCAAACTGACTGGATATGGGGAGGAGTTCACGAAAATTCTGATATTCACGGAGTTAACGCTTTTGTGGAATTTCTCTTTAAGGCTTGGGGCTTTAACGATGCCACAGAAGATAATGGTGAGAGAGTGGGAGATTACAAGAAAGCCATAAGACTTATTGCTCCTCAAGGAAATTTGGTTGTAGAAAAGGATAAAAGCACTTTCCGTAATGTTTTCTATAAAGGTTCATTTCCTTATATGTTAATGGATTGGCGAGAGTATAGACTTTTAAATCCTAACACAAATCTTATGGTTGTAGATACAACAAATATGCCTCAGACTTTGGCTGATGAATTAATATCATTAGTTAAAAAACAAAAAATGAGTATTTTTCTTCATTCTTATGTAGCAGGTGCCGAAAGTGACGGAAATAATTATACTAATATTTGGTATGCCGGAAATTCTATAAATAAGCCGGATTTATTTGGAGATTTATTAGGTCAAGTAACGAAGGAAGAGGATGTGGAGTTTACCCAAGCTGTAATTGATAAAGCATTCCTTTCCGCCAATAAAATTAAGTTGGATAGTTATAATATTCCCGTTAATTATAAGGGAGAATATTATGATATTTTTAAAAACGCCAAAGCTATAATATCTTGTGACGGAAAGCCTATTTTATCTGTAATTAATGTTAACAAAAACTTTGTCTTTTATTATCATATAAATGCAAGTGTTGACAATGATTTGGATAATTTTGTTATGGATTTGGTATATAAATTATGTAATATAAAGGAAGAAGGTGAACTTGAAGGTGCATATCTTCAAAGATATATGTTAAAGAATGGAGCGGAAGCGTTGGCTGTATATAACAGAAACTCCTTTGAAACTTTTGACGGACCTCCTTCTAAGTGGGGATATTTTAAGATCAACGATGAAGGTATATCTGCAAAAGTTAAAGTAGAGCCTTTAATTAAAGGTCAATATGTGGTTTATGACTTTATGAATGAAGAAATTATTAATAAAGGTTCTGCAAAAAGTGTTTCAATAGAAATGAAGGATTTAACCGCAAATCTTTATTATATTATTCCACAAGCTAAAGCAGATGACTTTATTAAAACTCTAAAAGAGAGAAAAGAAAAATTAAATTACTGGGAAAAATACAGATTTGAGAAATTCCCTGAAAACTGGTAAACATTAAAGTGGTGCAATATGCACTACATTTTTATTATAATATGCGAAGTTATATTATGAATAGATTATTTATAATTATTTTAATACTTTTATCAAGCTCTGTTTTCTCCTATCCAATTAAGGATTTATCAGAGGATATGGTTGTGGCATGTCTTAAAAATCTACAGGTAGATGACAGTGCTTTAAATGGAGACAAACCGTCAGTTATTTGTTATAAACACCCTTTGTATAAATGGAATGTTAAGTGGGAGAAAACTAAAGATGGTTGGGGCTCCCTTGTAATTCCTGTTGGTTCCGTATGGGATGTAAAACAGATTAGAATTAAATATAAGATTAATTCAATAAATAACGCACAAATTCAGTTTAGAGGCAGATACAACACAAGAGAATCTTATGCCAATGATTATATTATTTTGACTAATGGTTCTATGAAAGACAATTGTGAAATGTATTTATCTCCCGATTTGAGTATGACAGAATGTGTTTTTGAAAATCAAAGATGGGCACCCGATAATTATGGATGGATGCAAGCTATAGGTTTTTCATTTACAGGTGAAGGACCTGTAGATATGGATATTTTTTCTATACAATTAATTGATTCCAAGGGTTCTGTCTTTGACCTTTGGTCTTATGATTGGTCTATGAGATGTTTTGAATTTCCACCATATATTCCTGAGGGGAAACTTTCTGCTCCTTTAGGAACAGTATATATGGGAACATCTCCCTTAGAAGGTGCTTGTGAAGAAGGTCAAAAAAGAATATTAAGATTAAAAGAATTAATTCCAAATTTAGGTTGTGATGGTTGTGGGTATGCTCCCGGTTTGGCTTTTTTTAAAGATTTTTATTTGGATAATAATATACCTGCCTATTATCAGTTTGGCGGAAGCCAAGATATTGAGCCTTCGGTTACGGAGAATAAAGGACATCTGATGTCTTCTATGGGATTTTCACGAGATGTGACTCCGGGAACAGAAGGTATGCATCAAAGTCATCATGAATTTGATTGGACCAATCAAAAAGTTAAAGATGCTTTTAAGGAAGCTATAAAAAGATGTGGATTAATGGGCATTCCTCAGTTTCAGTTTATAGATGCTGTGTGGAATTGTGCTGAAACAAATAATTTTGGCTATGGCTCTGAAACTATAGAAGCTTTTAGAAAAGACTTGTGTGAAACCGATGAAGGGTTAGATATAGGGCCTTACGGAAAGAAGTCTAAAAATATTAAGTTTCATGAGTTTTTAAAAAGAAGTGGTGGTGTAGAGATAGAGCCAAAGGATATAGGAATATCTTCTTGGGAAGAGTATATACCTTGCGTTTGTGGCTTTTCTTCAGAGGAAGAGTATAAGTATTGGGAAGAAAAAACTAAGGTGCCTTTTGATCTTAAAAATTATTTTTTATTTATTATGTTAAAGCATTATGAATGGTTAAAATTGTTTAATGAAGTTGGAGCAGAAGGCATAAAATACGGTTGTGATGTTGTGGCAATGCCCAATGGTTCTAACTGGGCAAACGCTAATGATATGACCGGTTTATTTGAGATTAGTAATTGTAAAGTTTTAATTGATGAAACCAGATTTTATCATCCCCAACCTGTAATATATGGTTATGAAGAACTTCCGGCTTGGAATAGGCTATCAAATTATTATAATAAAGAGCTTAGGCTTATTTGTGAAGTTGGAATAGGTGGGGGAGCTAATATTTACCTTCATCCTCTTTTCTCTTATATTATGAATTATGCATTAGAGTGTCAAGGGCATTATGGATCTATGCAAACAGATTGGATAGGTGCTTATGTTAATGAAGATTCTAATAAAGAATGCACGGAAGCTTGGATAGATTTTCTGTTTAAGGCTTGGGGATATAATGACGCATCATCAGATAACTTTTACAGATTAAAGGGCTTTGATGATGTATTACGGCTTACTACTCCTCTTGGCAATATGGTTGAACTTTCTCAAAAAAGCACATTCAAGGATGTTTTTTGTGAGAATAACTTTCCTTTTATTCAATATAATTATAGAGAGTGGGAAGATATAAACCCAAAATGCAAACTATTGATTGTTGATACGGTAAATATACCAAAAGAAACAGCTGAAAATATAGTTGAAAGGGCAGAAAAAGAAAAAATAAATCTTTTTCTTCACTCATATGTGGCAGGGTGTGAAAGTGATGGTAAAAATTATACCAATATGTGGTATAGTGATGGTAATACAATAAATAACCCTACTTTATTTAAGTCAATAGGTGTGCTTTCTTTAAAAGAAAGCGTGAGCTTTAAAGGAAAAATAAAAAATATTAATATAGATTATAGCGGAGACTATTATAATATAACAAACCCAAATACTAAGGTTCTTATTAGTTTTAATGATAGAGCCCTTTTATCAAAAATCAGCTTAAAGAGCTATAATGTTTATTATTATCATTTAGATGCCGGTTTATCAAAAGATTTAGATAAATATGTTTTAAAGACGGTTTATGAGGATTTGGGATTATTTGAAGAAGCAACAGATGAAAACTCCTATGTGCAAAGATTTGAAAATTCTTTAGGAGAGGTTTGTATTCTTTTTAATAAAACATCTTTTAGAAATTATAACGGACCACCGAACAAATGGGCGTTTTTTGATATTTTTGAGCAAGGAGGGTTTGCGAAAGCAACTTTTACTCCTAACATAAAAGAAAATTATATTTTATATGATTTTTTGAATGAGAAAATAATCAGTGCAAACAATATGCCGAATAAACCTTTAACGGTAGAAATGAGTGATTTAAGTGCAAATATATACTATTTAATTCCGGAATCAAAAAAAGACTATATAGATACTCTCAAAGAGAGGAAAGAAAAGCTTAATTATTGGGAAAATTATAGGTTGGAAAAGTTTTATTTTTGAGGGTTCCCGGAAAATTGAGGGAACACTCATCTCTCCTTTTGCTGTCCCCTTAAACCGTAGGCTACCTTCTTATAGTCCCCCTCTACTGCGTTAGAGGGGTGATAATTTATTTGGTGCCTAAAAAAAACAACTGACTGGGGGATGGATATTTGACTTTTTAGGAATAGGTTTTATGATTTGGATCTAATTTTATAGATTATATTAAGCAGGGCTTTGCCCTGTTTTTTTTTATATATTTATTTAAATAATAGTTGTTTTATTCTTTGACTTTTTTTGTAAAATATGGTATAATAAAATTAAGTAATGAAAACTGTTCAATAATTTATAAACACGAAACGCTATTATTGAATGAAATTTAATTACTAAATATTTTAAAAGGAGAAAAATAATGAAGAAGGTATTTATCTATTGATTATAAGTCTATGAATTGTATGTGACTTACGATGAACCTTTATCAAGTGCTTATACACCAAATAATGAACTATATGAAACATGTGTATGGCTTGGTTGCGTAGCCGCAAAAGGTAAAACTGATGAATTAGATGTATTTAACGCAATATGGAACAAAATTCAAACAATGAATGTTACTACTAAAGATAATAGATTGCTGAGTTATTGGGGAAATGGTGCTAATACAGGTTCATATTTTACAACTGATGATTTACTAAAACATGGTGACGGACGGTGTGGTGCTTGGGCTAGATTTACCAATAGTGTTTTTAATTCACAAGGAATACAATGTGAATTAGTTGGTTATAAACATAAGGCTTATAAAAAAGATAATGTAAATCCGGGTATTTTTTTTAGAAATGGAATATGTTATTTTCTGAAAAGAATCGTTCAAAATGCAAACAGTTTTCAATCTAATGGTAACCTTGAAAATGTTTATTTTCCCGATCATGCATTTAACAAAATTACTATAAATGGAACTAATTATTTTATTGATACAACTTGCAAGAATTCTAATAAATATTCTTCAGCTCAAAGTTTAATTGAAAATACTATTTATTTGGAAGTTATAAGGGTTGCAGATAACTATGAAACTACTTTATCTGCAGATTTTGATGAGTTTTATATGCCAACACAATCAAATCCCTAATGGAGGTAAAAATGAAAAAAGCTTTTATATTTATTCTTATATTTATTTTATTTAATGCTAATGGGAAATGTCAATCTAATTTCACATCTAATATTAATGATTTTAAGTCTTATTATAGTGGATGTTATGATTTGTCAAATGAATTTGTGAATTATAAAATAGGTCCATTTGATAAACAGAATAATTGGTCTTTAAGTATTGAACCAAATGATTTATATACAAATAAAGAATTATTAAATGAAGAGTTAATATTTGATAGAACTCTTTTAGACATTAATAAAAATACTAAAATCAATTTATATAGAAAATATGCAAAATCTTTTTCCGGTTTGCAGAATTCCGGTTATGTAGTAGTTTTAGAAAAAAATAAAGACAAAGAAATTTTGTTTTATAGAATTAAAAATACTGAAGAAAGCTTAGTAGCTAAATACTGGCATGATTATCCAATAGAATTTTATGATGCTATTACAAATAAAGACTTAAATGAAATATATATTATATATATGAATTATGAGGGGTCATTTTTTTATCTTTATATAAATAGAAATGATAAAATTACTATTCGTGAAATGATACCCCCTCCTAATTCTGTTAATGCTAACGGAAGGCATTTCAAGTCTTTTCGTTTTTGGAATGAAAATGTATATAGATGTGAAACTAAAGATGGTTCGATTGAGTATTATAAATTATATATAGATTATGATGACTATTCTAAAAATATTAAGAAAGGTTCAGATACCGGATTAAACAGATTAGTGTATTGGAATAATAAAGGAGAAATGAAATTTAGTGAATTAGATAAATCTTGGGATTACTCTGATAACGAACCTGAATTTAATTTAGATGGTTGGTATTATAATGAAATGGATAATAAAGTTGATTTATCATTTTTTCGGTGACATGGTAGGAGATAAGGAAGAAATAAATGATATTAATACTATCTCTGAAAATACGGATGACGACAACTTTTTCGTTCGTATATTAGAAAAATGCAAATTGTTTTTTGCAAAACTTATACATCCAAAAGAACTTAAAAAAGCTGTATAATTAAAGGCTTATCTATAGGATTTTCTACCCCCGTCTTTTTGCCGACCGCAAAATCCCCCCCGGGCGGGTGTCATTGAGGCTCCGAAAAGTCGCAAGACTTTTTGGGAATGGATTTAAGCAGGGTTAACCCCTGCTTTTTTTATTATAAAAAATTTTTTAAAAAAAGTTGTTTTACCACTTGACTTTTTTGGTAAAATATGGTATAATAGAATTAAGTAATGAAAATTGTTCAATAATTTATAAACACGAATTATCATTATTGAATGAAATTTAATTACTTAATATTTTAAAAGGAAAAAAATAATGAAAAAGATTATATTCTTTTTTATGCTGATTCTGCTCAGCAGTTATTTGTATGCTGATGTGTGGAACAGTGGAACACAAATAGAATATGAAGCATATTATCCTGCTTTTATTCTTCAAAACAGTGAAGGTATGTTTACTTGTTATTGCAGTGACTATGATGAGAAAACTAATGCCAACAACCAAACTTCAGATGAACCCGATACATTTGTAGGGTATAATTCTAACAATCCTAATTTCTCATTTTGGACATTGGGGACAGGTTTAACATTTGATACAGGGCATCATTATGTTAG
>JAFSVJ010000108.1 GCA_017445025.1 Abditibacteriota bacterium
ATCATCTAATAGAGATATTGCAACAGCTTATAGTGGATTAATTGTTGGAGCTGAAACAACCCATGTTTATTCAATTTCTGGGGAATCACCGGGAGAAGCTATCATAACATGCACTACCAAAGATGGTGGATTTACAGCTACATGTAAAGTGATAGTTACTAACTAAATCTATAATTAAAAAGGCTCCCTCCGGGAGCCTTTTTGGTTAATCTATGATTTTGATTCACTATTCACAATTCACAAATAAAAAAAAGCCCTTGGTTAAGGGCTTTTTAACAGGAACTTTTTGTCGGAGTTGTTATATTTGGAAACTTGTGGTGACTTTCTGCCGATTTTAATGTTTTTTAGCATATCAGCCATATATTTGTTATCAGCCTTAAAATAGACCTCCACATAGGCTTTTCCGCTCTCATAGTTTTCATACAGCATATCCAAAAAGTATCTTTGATCCTTTATATCATCAAGTGCTTTTTGGAAATCACCATAAGTCAATCCTTCAAAATATAAAAAGTATCTCTTTCCGCCGTTCAATTCGTTAATCCAGCGATCTATTATACTCTCATTAAACCTCTCCGCATATTTATCAAAAAGAATATTACAAGCATCGTTAAAAGCTTTTATCTCTGCCTCATTCATTGAAAGGAAGCTTTTCCCTTCCCCTACCACAGGTTTTTTTAGATTAAAAATATATTCCCCTGTATTTCCGTATATAAATTTCACATCCAGATAACTTTTTGAAACAAACATATCCGAAAGGCCGGGAAGGTTGCTTTTTTCTTTTGCCTTAACTTCTTTATCAGCATCTATTAAAACAAAGACTTCCGCTTTATTCTTTTGACTTACAGAATCTACGGCAACCACATTAAAACCATAGTTTTTCAGTTTGTCTATAATCCTTGTTCTTACCGGCTCATTTTTAGACAAAACTCCAAAACGAGGTTTTTTCACTGCATCATAGAGAGCCTTTACATTTTTTAGGTCACTAAAAATGCTTGCCTTTCGAACATGGGCATTAATTTTTAATTTAAGGACCTTTATACCCTCAAATTCCGTGACTTTTTCGCTCCCCTCAATTACATTCCAATCTGATATAAAACCGTTGGATTTTGTCAAAATAAGGTCTGCAATAACCTTCTGATTTGAGGCTATGGCGTCCCTTGACACAAAACTGCCCACCGCTATCTCAACCGCATTGTTCTTTGCGTCTATGATAGCCTCGTCTCGTGCCTTAACAAGATTATTATTTTTTATTTGTGCCATTCCTTCGGCAATAACGGTGCTGTCGGCAAATAAAGGCACAGAAATGAAAATAATAAAAATATATATAAATAAGGATTTCATTAATCTGTCAGTTCTAAAATTATTTGTTTATTGTCTGTTTTCTTAATCTCAAGGGATTTGCCTTCCACTCGGACTGTTTCCAAATATTCGGTAAACTTATCTATATCTTTAACACCGTAAACCTTAAAGGTGACAGTTCTGTCTTCAAAGCCTACTTTCTCTATTTTTCCGGACAAGGCTCTCTCGGAAATACTTTTTTGTAAAATATTTGATAAGGTGACACTGCCCACATTATTAACAACCAAGGAATAAAACTTTTCCGTGTTATCCAGTCGGTCCACCAAGCCTACTATATCATTATCATCAAACATATCATCCACAAGGAGAATAAACGCATTGTTTACCGCATCTTTTTCAGTTACTCCGGGAGCTGTTTGGCTTTCCGTTTTGGAAAATATGGTTTCAAGGGTTCTCATATCAACTATTCGAAGCCCTAAGGTGCAAGTGGCCTTTATACCCTCTTTCTCTTTGGTTTTCCATGTTATATTTGGAATAACAGCCAAATCCACATCCATTTTGTTTTCAAGAGCTCTCAAATAACCTTCCGGATCGTCTTTAAGCTTTGCTTGCTCTAACATATTTTCCATTAATCTGTTTCTCGTGGTCTCATCGGTTATATCAAAATTTCTTTCAATAAACTTATCACAGAGAATATCATTAACTATGGTTTTGGCAGTCTCTTCACAAATAGGGAGCAGAACTGCGGTTTTTTTGTTTTTCAAAGGCTTTACGGGAAACAGATTGCCCTCATCTTCCGGATTTATAAGCCCTTGCATATATATTTCGGCATAAACATCAGCACCTTTCGGAGGATTTCCCATTAATTTTGAAACATACATTCTGACTTTATCATTTCGAACAGTATCAACAATACATTCACCACATAAAACGGGATATTTATCTTTATCATAATAAACAAGCTTTCCTCTTGCCCCTTGCTTTATGTTGTTGATATAAAACTTATCGGTCTCAAGAAAAGTATCGGCTTTCAAATCTCCCTTTAAGGTTAATTTTAAAATCTTCTGTCCGCCTACACACAAAGCCAGTTTCTCTGCCAACTCATAGCCTATTCTTTCCACCAAACCTTTGGCACCTTTGGAATCTCCCACAAAAACTCCGTGAATTTTGGGGTTACCGTAGGATGTGTGGTCTTTGGCAGACAAAGACACTCCCGTGTCCTTGGTTTCTCCTTGAGCAGAACAAGAATACAACAGCTCTCCGGTAGAGAGATTATAAAGCTCTGCGTTACACATAAACTTTAAATTTACACCGGACTTACTGTTATTCTTGTTTATGGGAGTCACATTATTTAGCATTACCTTTGGCACAACAGCATAGTTGGCACCTAACTTTTTACCATACTTTGCCACTGTATCCATATCATAAGCACCTTCATACTGAGCCTTAAGGGCATCTTCGAGAATCTTGTCATTATTGACAACATCAAAAACCCCGGTTTGTAAAATGGCTTTTCTCAACTCAAGGGTCAGAAATTCTTCACCGTCCCCTATCTTATAGGTTTGATAAAAATTTCTCTTTGAGGTAGCATTTAATACCATTACACGAGGCTTTCCCTCCGCGTAAAGTGCTATCAAAGTTGTCAGTATTAAAAATATGCTTAATATATATTTCATTACATTCTCACATTTACAAACCACGCACATAAAGTGCGTGATTTCTATGTTCTGCTGGGTTTCATGGGGTTCTTAACGATAACCACATTTAAATCATCCAAGAATTTACCCTTTACATTTTCATCTTTTAATATTTCAGCATCTACACCGGTAATAATCAAATCGGTTTTAAACTTGCCTGCACCTGTAATATTGATTACTGAAACAACAAGTGGGTTCTTACCGGCTCTGGGGTTTTTCTTTGCCGCTTCCACACTTTCGGCATATACACAAACACCCTTTGCAATAACTGTTTCCGGAGAAGCATTTGCACCTGCCCATACCACATCACCGCTGTCAAGCCTTATCTTAGGACTCATACTTCTGTCCAAAGCAAAACCACTTGCATCAAATATAACACCCGTATACTTCTCACCTGAAGCACTTCTCTTTGCAACTTGGTAAGGAGCAGGCTTATCAAGCCATTTTTCCAAATTATCCTTTTGAGGATTAATGGTCACAGGAAACTTTGATGCGGGAGCCACTACCACAGGAGCGTCTGTGGGCTTTCGCTTTGAAGGTTGAGGCACATCTTTAATATCAAATGAATTGAAAATATCTTGATCCTTCTTCAGGGATTTCTCAAGAAGAACAGAACCCGGGTTTAATCCGCTGTCCAATGAATTTGGATTTTTCAAACCATACATATAAGAAATACATTTAACAATAACCACTTCGTCACCTTCAACAGTGACTTTTTTGGCCTCTTCCACAGAAACGTTTGAAACATAACCCTTGATTTTCTGTTTGATAACTGTATCAGACATATAATCTTCACCGGTTGCGTCATAATCAATTTGAGTTCCCTCAATTAACATCAAAAGATTGGCTATAGCTTCCATCTTTGCATAGTCTTTGGCTTTGAGCAGAGCTATAGCTCTGTTGGGCATCTCCTCACGAGAGGGAACAGCACCCATACCCACTGCCACATATCTTCCGGTGGTCCAGTCTATTTTTGAGCCTGAAACATCGTCTAAAACTTGAATGCTTTGACCGTAAAGAATACAGGTCAAAAACATCAATGCCCAAACAGATAAAAGTTTAATTTTTTTCATAATTTTAAACCTCCAATGCCATATTTATATACTGTTTTTTTTCATTTTTTGTTTCAATAATTTTTATTTTTATACCAAAATGTGGTATAATATATATGTGTGATAATATTAATTTTTTGGTGATATTATGAAATTTGGAATTATAGGTCTCGGAGCCATAGCAAGCAAATTTACAAAAGGCATTCACAGAGCAAAAGGTGCAAATCTCTATGCCGTTGCCTCAAGAGATGTTAAAAAAGCCAAGCTCTTTGCCAAAAACAACCATGTAGATATTGCCTATGGTTCATACGAGGAACTTCTTGAAGACAATACCGTTGAAGCCGTTTACATTGCTGTCCCACACCCATTTCACTACAAATGGTCTATGGAAGCAATTAAGCACAAAAAACACGTGATTTGTGAAAAGCCCTGCGGAATGAATGAACAAGAAGTCAAAGAAATGGTTGAAGCCGCAAAAAAAGCAAAAGTTTATTTTGCGGAAGGTTTTATGTATAGAATGCACCCCCAAACCTTTGCAATCATTAAAGCTATGAACAGCGGAGTTATAGGAGACATTAAACACATAACCGCATCCTTTGGCTATCCCTTTATGAGTTTAGAAGAGATACCCGAAAGAATCTACAAAAAAGAATTAGGTGGCGGTGGTATATTGGACGTGGGTTGTTACCCTCTTTCATATACAAGAATGCTTGTCAGTGCCATTGAAGACAAACTAACGGAACCCACAGAATTCCACGCTACAGGTTATGTAAATGAAGAAGATGTAGATATGCATACAGACGCCGTTATGAAATTCCCTAACGGTATTACAGCAACCATATCCTGCTCCATTGATTCCGAACAACCCAACTCAGTTAAAATATTCGGAACAAAAGGCTACCTATCAATCAAAGAACCTTACACTGCCACAGCAAACAAAAACGCAGCCATTATGAGTTGCCACCTGTTTGACGGTAAAATCAAAAGATATTACGAAGAAACCACCAATCTATACTCTTATGAAGTGGAAGCTCTGATAGAATTTGTAGGCGAAGGAGAATGTCCCTACATTACTCACCAAGACAGTATTAACAACGCCCACTGGTTAGACCTATGGCAGAAACAAATAAGAGAAAATAAATAAAAATAGAGATAACAGCCTTCCTTAGGGCTGTTTTTTTTAGGGAATGTGGAGCGTTAGGTCCACGATAATTTTGCATTGTGCATTATGCATTGTGCATTAATCTTGTGATTTCAAATCACAAGATTAGTATCTCTCGCATTCAAAGTCTTTTATTTCATCAAAAGTTGGCATAGAAGGGATAGCTCCCGGCTTAGTAACCACAATGGCACCGGCTCGGGAAGCAAAGTCCAAAACTCCTTTTACATAAGCTTCATCATATTCCAAAACAGGCACATCTCGACGAGCTATTTGGAACAACAAGGCTGAAACAAAAGCATCACCGGCACCTGTGGAATCCACACATTTAACCTTATATGCGGGAATAAATCCTTTATAATTACCCCATTTATAATATACTCCGCCTTCACCGGCTGTGACAAGAGCTATTTTTGCCCCCAGGAAAGAAAGTATTTCAAGACCTTCGTTAATATCATCCGTCCCTGTGCAAAGTTTAAGTTCACCGTCCGCAATCTTTATTATATCGGCTCTGTTTAAACCTTCCACTATTTTTTCTTTTGCTATAAGTTCATCGGGCCACAATCTCATTCTCACATTAGGATCATAAGATATTAAAGCACCCTTTAATTTGGCTCTTGTAATGGCTGACATGGTTGCCTTGTAAGAGTCATCAGCTATCATTGAAATTGAACCGTAATGGAAAACTTTTGTGTTATCCAAAATCCTGTATTCAAGTTCACTTTCTTTGTAAATCTCATCAGCGGAAGGATTTCCCCAAAATACAAAATCTCTGCTTCCGTTTGGCAAATAATTTACAAAAGCAAGCTTTGTCAAAGCCTCCTTAGTTCGTCTGATACCACTGACATCCACACCTTTGGATTTAAAAGTTTGATATAAAAACTCACCAAAAGGATCCAGTCCTATCTTGCCCAAAAAAGCAGCACTTCCGCCTAAGGTTGCCACACCGCAAGCCACATTGGATACGGCACCACCGGCATTTTTCTTAAAACCTTCAGAATCAACCATATTGGTTTCCGGAATTATGGGAGTGAAGTCCACAAAGGATTCACCTAATGTTACAACGTCATACATTTTTATCACCTACCATCTTTATCATTATATCATATTTATAATCCAATTTTTCAAAAGCTTTGGCCAGCTTGAACAATAATCCGTATCACCATGATCTATATGTTCCAAAGGCTTTGCCAAACCCATTCCATGACTTCCCGGTCTGTAAATATGCAATTCACCCTTGACACCATGCTCTATCATAGCTTCATAATATTTAACCGAATTGATTACGGGAACCACTTGATCCGCTTGGGTATGAAACAGAAATGTAGGTGGAGTATCCTTTGAAACATAATAAGGAGTTGAATACTTGTCCTTTTCCTCATCGGAAGCCTTCTCACCCAACAGATTTACTCCCGTAATACCATAAGGAGTCAGATCATGCAAAAACAATACAGGATAGCACAAAACAGAAAAATCCGGACGAGCTGAAAATTTATCAAACAAGTCATCATCCTCTGATAATTTATCATTAAATTTTGTGGATACCCAAGAAGCAAGGTGACCTCCCGCACTAAAACCCATAATACCCAAACAATTAGGGTTTATGTCAAACATATCAGCATTTGCTCTTATAAGTCTCATAGCTCTTGTGGCTTCGCAAAAGGGCTTAGGAAAAACAGGCTCTTCCAAATTAGATACAGTAGAATACCTCAATACAAAGGCATCTACTCCAAACTCGTTAAAATATTCTGCTACTTCCTCACCTTCATAAGTATCACAAACTCCATAGTATCCCCCACCGGGAATAACCAAAACTGCTTTATTAATAGGGTTTTTAGCCTTAAAAAAAGTCATATAAGGAGTAAGATCCTTACCTTCCTTTATGACGGGAGCGTCTATATCCCATATATTAATTAAATTCATTCTTTTTCCTCAACTTTAAGTTCATTATCATCTTTTTTTATAAACTTTTTTCTTATACTTTTGGCGATTAAGAGTATAATTCCAAAGGATAAAACTATTATAATCAACTTTCCTATGGTATTATCCCAAGTTCTGCCTAAGACCGGAATAAAATCATTTACAAGAAAATTAAATCTTCCTATAAACAAAGTCATTCTTCCCATAACTGTGGCACCAAAAATGGCACCAAAACCTATCATCAAAAACCATCTGCCCCAGTTTACAGCCTTTTGAACAACAGGGGATTTGTTCTCAAAAGAAAAGAAAAAGTATGCCATAGAACAAAACAAAAACAAATAAAAAACCAAAACATTTATAATATTCCAAAGATTTATATCCTTTACAGGTCTTATGGAATTTACTATCTGAGGCATATATATTTCCGCAAACTCTCTAAACAGACCTCCGGCAGCAAATCCCATAAACAAACCGAATATTATTCTTGATATCCATACATGCTTTTTGGAATAGGTAAAGTAAAACATACTTCCTAAAACCATTGCAAAAGCCAAATACCATTGACCTTCCTTGGTCATGGCATCCCACCACATAGGTTTCAAAACCTGTGACCATATAATATATACCGTAAGTCCTGCGGAACATCCTAAAAACAAATGCTCGAAAAAACGATAAAACTTGTTTTCGGAAAACAGTATACTATAAACAGCAAATGTTGATATGGCACCTATCCAAATAACCAGCATTTCGCCGTGAGCTTCAATCCAATCCATTATTGTTAAATCCTATATTAAATAATCAATATAAAATTCCAAATCCCCTAAAAATTCTAAAATTCACCAAAAATTAATATATATTTATATTATTTTGCTTCGTAAAATATAGTTCATAAATTTGCAAGTATGCAAATTTATATTGATTATCCATTTTAAATAGATTTTGCTTCGCAAAATCATTTTCTTCTTATAGTCGCAAAATCGTTGTTTTGCGATACCCTCACCCCAGTCAAATTGACTGTTCGCCTTCTATTCCCTAAAAGTTTCGCTATTCGCAGGGGCTTTTTGAAACCCTTAGAATTGCGAACCCCAATTTGACAGCCCCATGCCCTAAAGGGATGGGGCAAGTCCGACCTAATTTCACCCCCCGAAGACCCCCCTCAAGGGGGATTTCGGTGCGTCTACCTCAACATTTCCCATAACTAAAGAGTCAATCAACAAAAGCCGACTTTAAAACTAAGGGACTATTTGATATACCTTATATCAATCGCTTTTCTAAGAAAAAGGCTATATTTCCTATCAAAATGAACACCAAAATTATAATATGAGCTAAGGAGAGAGATAAGCTCATGGCTCCTGCCTTTGTAGGCTTTTTATCCTCTTTTATCAAAACTTCATATTGAGAAGCGCCAATAACTCCGTTAAGCATACCCTTTATTTGACCGGAATCTATATAAGGGTAAGCGCTGGCAGCCAAAACAGCGGAAGGACAATATACAAGGGGCACTTTGTAAGGCTCGGTAAAATATGCTATCCAACTCTCTAAAGTTGCCGAAGGGGTAAATTCACAAACAAATCCAAAATCTTTGGCACCTTTTATATTTTTCGTTAAAGGCAAATCTGATAATTTCGTTCCGTTTCTGTCTGTTTTAAATGTCTTTTGAAAATCTGTTCCGCAACCTCGAAGCATAGTCTGAAGATTTGGTATTCTATATCCTATATGAACCCAATCCTCACCATAAACTTTATTATATTTTTCCGATACTTCACAAGCCAAATCATAAGTCAATCTATCTCCCGCCGTGTCCCAACATAAAATCACACATTTTTTGTTTTTCATAAAAATATGAGAGAGAATTGCACGCATTTGTTCCCCATTTTCCACTTCCGTAGAACCGGAATAAATCGTGGAAAGAAGAGCCACTTTATCATCCGGCATATTATCCACTATATCATAGGCATTTTTTACTTCTTGAAAAATATATTTAGGGTGATAGTTAGGCATCATAATAAGTGGCACACAAACCACCAGTGCCACTATCACATACAATATTCTTCTGTCTATATTTTGTAAAAATGTTAAAACCTTATTCATAAGTTCTGTCTTCTGCTTAGCAAATAATTCTCTATTCACAATGCACTATGCACAATTCTCTTCCCCTTTCTTTGCTATTCCAAAGGTCAACTCCCCAAGCCTCTCGGCTTAAAAAGATAGGTAATGCGTAAATTGTGCATTGAAAAAATCTTATTGTCACCATATATATTATATCATAAATGACAAAATATTTAAAGTTTTATTTCTTATTATTTGAATAAAAACATAAATTTATGGTAAAATAATAGTGTATAAGACAAAAGGTAAACGCAATGAAAATAATTTTTACAATCTTTATTTTAATTATTTCTATATCATTAACTTTCGGACAGGGAGTAACACCTCTCCCTGATTTACAGGTTGACACCAATTCAAAAATACAAAACATACCCAATCTGCCGGAAGAAGAAAACACAGAAATAGAACAACTTCCTAATATTGAAGCTGATGCCACTCCTATTGAAGAAGAGGAAAATATCATTCCCAAAGCTGATGAAACAGATCCGGATTTTGAAAACATTCCCTTAACGGAAGATTATGCAACAGACAATGACTATGCTCAGATGCTTCAAGAAATGTTAGACGAATTCAAATACAAGCCTGAAGAAAAAGACCCTTACTACGATCCTAATGATATTTTCAGACCGGCAGATGAAACCATGACCTTAGAAGCAGAAAAAATCTCCTTACTTCGAGGCGGAGTTTGGACGAAGGGTGACATTACTGTTATACAAGACTATTACTATTTCACAGCAAAGGATGTTTCCTTTATTTCCGGAGACAAAAAAAACTTTGCCGGTGGGGAAGATTTAATGTATACTACCTGTTCTGACCACGAACACCCTCACTGGTCCATTAAAGCAAATAAAGTTCAAGGGCTCAACTACGGAAAAACCATTAGACTGAAACTCCATAACGTTCACCTCAAATTAGGAAACTTCACCATAGGTTGGCTTCCCGTATGGAATTATACCATTAACAAGAAGAATGCCAAGAGTTTAGCCATTATTCCTCTTTTAACCTATAACAAAGGAAGCGGTTTAGGTGTTAAGCTCAAACCAAAATTTGAGATAAACAACAGATTTCATATTGATACATATTTCAGATACACGGTTCACGACAAATTCCAATACAATGTCTACGCCAACTATGCCATAGACAGAGATTTCGGCTCAAACCCCTACAACCACAGTATTTCCATGAGTTCTATGATTAAAAAAGTCAACGACTTAGGTGCCTTTAGCCCCTACGAAAAAGGTATTTTGAGAAATGAATATAAGAAGAGAGCCCACCTAACCGCAGAAATCGGCACCCTTTACAGAGATAAAGACACCACCATGGATGATGAGGATGTGACCATCTATAAGCCCATTGACGCTTACTTAAAATATTCTTTAGATCCAATCGGAAACACAAAGAACCTTGACCTCTTATCCCTTATAGCTCCTTCTGTTTCTTTTAACTACGCAAGAGAAAAGGACGCCCCGGCCATAGACGAATATGTAAACAAATACAATGTTAAAGCCCTTTTGCCCTTTGCTTTAGGTAAATTTGGGGGCATCAACTTCCAACCCTTTGTAAAATACGATTATACAAATTATAAGAATTACCAAAGCTATACAGCCTATTCCGCCGGCTTGGATTTAAGCCAATATTATAAAGACAATTCCTATTGGAATGTCCGATATATCTATGCCAAGGACCATGGAGACCCTCTCTTTGATTTCGACTCAGTTGATTACGAAAGAGGATTAATGCTCTCCGGAGTTAAGAATTTCGGAAACAAATTTATGGCGGGAGCTTGGTTCGCTCACAACTTTAACGAGCACAAATCCTACAGATATGGAATAATGGCAGGAATTAAAGAAGATTGTATGTGGGCATCCGTGGGATATGACTTTAAACAAAAGAGATTTTACGGAGATTTGGAAATTTTAGGTTTCTAAACATAAGCAAATTTAAAATAAAATATACCAAAAAGCAACGGGGAGATTTAATATGATAGAACTTAAAAAAGGAATGAAAATCCTGTTTCAAGGAGATTCTATTACAGACAATTTACGTGCCGACGTGACCGAATTTATAGGATGCGGATATACAAGATTTGTTTCTTCATATTTAAAAGGAAGTTTTCCACAACTAAACCTTGAATTTGTAAACAGAGCTGTTTCAGGAAACAGAACCTGTGATTTGGTTGAGAGATGGGACTGGGACACAATCCACGTTAAACCGGATGTATGTTCAATAATGATTGGTGTAAACGACTGTTGGCGAGCTTTTGACATGAATGACCCCACCTCAGCGGAACAATTTGAAAAGAATTACAGAAACATTCTTGACAAGTGCAAAGCTAACGGTATTAAATGTATTATCATTGAACCATATCTATTAATGACACAACCGGAAAAAGAAAAATGGCTCAAAGAAGACCTTGTATTCAAGCAAGAAATAACCAAAAAATTAGCAAAAGAATATGACTGTGAATATATACCAATGCAAGATATTTTTAACAAAGCTTGTGAAACAACAGATCCTATATATTGGTCCTGGGACGGAGTTCACCCTAATATTGCAGGTCAATTTATCATAGCCAAAGAAATATTAAAAGTTTTTGGTGTAAATTTATAATAAATGAGTAAAAAAGAAGCACTAACAAAATATATAAAAGATAAAATCAAAAATAACGAATGGCAATCAGGTGACAAAATACCAAGTGAAGCAACTTTTGTCAAAGACTTTTCTGTTTCAAGAATAACCGTTCGGAGTGCTTTAGCTGATTTAATAAAAGAAAATTTAATTTATTCAATAAAAGGAAGTGGGTATTATGTTAAAGATAATCTCGTTCATAATACTTCTTCCGTTCTTATATTACAACATGAATGGTATAATAGGCCCATACATATAACTTTTAATGTTTTAATTGACAGAATATCAAAAAACTTAAGCGAACTAAATTATAACCCCATAATATTAAGATATTCCAATAATGAAAACATTTATGAGAAGTTTTCTATAAACAACATAGTAGGTTGTATTTCAACTTACGCAGACGAAAAAGAATTAAAACTTTTAACACAAAAAAACATTCCCACAGTCACACTTGAATTTAAGGAATCTTATCCGTCTGTCATAACAGATAACATAAATTTCTTTCATCAAGTAATGTTTTTAATAAAAAAATATAAGTTTAAAAATATATTAATTTTCACATATAAAAACAATCTGAATAAAGATTACAACCTTGAATTTGTTCGCTATGCTATAGAAAGATATTTTAGCAAATACAATCTTATTATAGCTCCCGTAACCACAAATCATATTAATTACACAGATAAATTTAATGCCACTGTCCGAAAGTTAAAAAATATTCCCGAAGTAGCTATTTTTCTTGATGAGAGTTTATATTTAACTTATATTCCTTTATTTGACAAATATGATATTTTTAAAAACACAAAAATCATAACCCATTCCTCAGGAAATTTATCTGTTAACAAAAAATATAAAACTTGTTTTATAGAATATAATATAGAAGAAATGGCTGATAAATCGGTTAGTTTATTAAATACCATTATTAACAAAGAATTTACCAATGAATATAATATTAAAATTAAAAGTAAAATAAAAAACAAAGAAATCTTTGATTAATATTTTTGGTTTAAAAAAAGAGCCGAAAGGCTCTTTTTTTCTGCCCCCCACCCCCTAAAGGGGGAATGGTAGCGTCTAAGTTTAACAGAGCGACTACAATATTTAGATCCCGCCAACATAAGTGGGACGCAGTCCCACATCTCCCCTTTTGATAAAGGTTGAATTGCGGCAAAAAAGCAAAGCTTTTTTGTAAAAACGACAACTGCTTGTCGTTTTTAGCAAGAGCCCGAGCTTGTCTCGAAAGCGAGGGTGACCGACGGCAAAAATCTTTACCATTAA
>JAFSVJ010000109.1 GCA_017445025.1 Abditibacteriota bacterium
ATCAAGCGCACCAAGGCGTGGAACCTCTTAAAGGGAGCGGCGGTCCTCCTGATCGTCTACCTCCTGGCGATGCTCCTCGGGCTGAATAATCTGACGTATCTTTTCCAGATCCTGTTATAACTGCTCAGCCCACAATAACGGATAATATTGTTAAAAACGTTTTATATAGCAGTTTGTCTATACCTGAAAATGAAATAGTCAGCATATCCCCCGTAAAAGTTGAAGAAGGAAATGTTGTAGCGGAAGTTTTGTGTTCAGATGATTACAAATACTTTATAGATGCATATAATTATAATATTGTGGATTGGGATTGTCCTTTGGGTAATAATAAAGATAGAAATATAAATGTAGGCAAGGCAACAGTATTTGAAAGAAACAAAAAAGAGGCTGAAATCAAACAAATTGATAATCCAAAAATAAATTATATTTTATTTGATACCAATAATTCCAAAGACGTGAAATATACGGATATTTCAAAGAGTTTTGATATTGATAAAGAAGATAAAGGTATAGCACGAATGGAAGCAAACGATAATAAGTTTATATTCCGAAACGGGTCATATTGGTATTTTATTAACAATAAAACCTTTAATATGGGTGGAAATTGTATAATAGAGAATGGCAAACTCAAACTCCCGGAGGAATTTTATAAAAAAGTTCAAGATAAGGATTATAAGTTTTTTTAGCAAAATAAAATAAAGGCTCCGAAGGAGCCTTTATTTTGTTAAAAGAGAGTCGCCGCTTATATCATATATATCACAAAACAAAACCTTCTCACCGTTTACCACCAAATATTTCTTTGTCATATCAATATATTTAACCGGACCTTTTATTATAAAATACCTGTTAATTTTATAATATCTGACTACCACTTTGGCACCGACTTTTAATTGAGCAAATTTGTAATTTAAATCATTTGCCACATCTTCCGACATTTCCCTTTTGGGTTCATACTCGTTTTCTTTTTCTTCCACAAGTTTATAATACCCTGTAAGTGCCGCAAAAGGAACAAATTGTTGCGCTCGCCTGTTATTTATTCTCTCCATAATAATCACCTTTATTAACCGGCATTGTGGCCACCAACCATACGATTTCTGGCTTTACCCGTGGCTTTTTCTTTATAACTCAAAGCTTTCATTAAAGCATTTTTGCCAAACTCTTTTTTTATTCCTATAACAGCTTTTGCCACAGACTCTTCCTTTTCCTCTCTCTCTTCCTCACCAAACAAATCCAAAGCAAACTCTCTTTCGTCCGACAAATCATTAAAGCCTATATTTATTCTCCTTATGGGAGCTTCTTTATCTGTAGTTTCATAATACAAATCTATTAATTTTTCTGTTATAAGTTTAGCAGAATTGGTTCGTCCGGATAACTTTCTTGTAGCACCGGTTGATTTTCTCACATCTTTTGAATAACCTATATATAAAGACACACTGTCACAGGTCAAATCTCTATCCACAAGTTCCAAAATCAAACCTTCCGCCATTTCTTTCATAACCAAAAGTGCATCCTCAAAAGTATAATCACTAAATAAAATTTGCCCGTTAGAAAGAGAATGACTTTTCCCCTTATAATTATGAATATCGTCCATTTCGCAAGGTTCTATTCCGTTGGCATGATCTATTAAAAACTCTGCATTAATACCAAATTCTTTATATAATAAATCAGGAGGTAATAAAGTGACACCGTGAAGATCGTAAACACCATATTTTTCAAGCCTTTTGGCAATACCGGGACCAATATTCCAAATATCTGTAATAGGTCTATGAAACCAAAGGTCTGATTTAAAACTTTTTTCATCCAAAATACCTATTCCGTCAGGAGTATGTTTTGCAGTAACATCCAAGGCAACTTTGGCAAGAAACATATTTGTCCCCACACCACAGGTTGCTGTTATACCGGTCTTTACAAAAACAGCTTCTCTTAGCATTTCCGCTAATTCTTTTGCCGATTTATTATATAAGCCAACATAGGGAGTTAAATTTATAAAACATTCATCAACAGAATATAAATGAATATCGTCTTTGGAAATAAACTCTAAATATATTCCGTATATATTTGCAGAATATTCCATATAAAGTTTCATGCGTGGCATTGCTGTAATAAATTCCACATTTTTAGGGATTTCATAAACCCTACATCTGTTTTTTATCCCTAAGACTTTCATAGCCGGAGTTATGGCAAGACAAATTGAACCTTCTCCTCTGGTAGGATCCGCTACCACAAGATTGGTTTTAAAAGGATCAAGATCTCTTTCCACACATTCAACAGATGCGTAAAAACTTTTTAGGTCAATACAACAATAAACCATTTTTTAATATTTGTTAAAATTTTACCCATTCACAAAAACGGGAGGTTGAGACGCATTTATGAAAATTAATTTTAGGCTAATACAGCTTTACCTAAAACCAAGCCTACTGTGGTTATCTCATCATATTCTTTAATCTTAATAGGCCTATAGCTTTCGTTAAGACTTATAAGCTTCCCTATGCCCAACTCTTTCATATAACCTTCCCCGTTAAGAATGAAAATGCCTATCTGCCCTATATCAATTGCAGGCTGACTCTTAACCAAAACCACATCATTATCACTAAACTTTGGCTCCATACTGTCACCTCGGACTCTCAAGACAAAATCACATTCGTCAGCTTCACGGGTTTTGTAAATTTTCAAAGTTTCATAACCATCACTTTGAAGATCAATTCCGTTTCCCGCAGAAACAGGCATATCGGGAAAAGGCTTATAAACAAACTTATAATTATTCTTATAAAAAGTCACCCTTTCAAACTCAGTATTTACCAAATCATCAACTGCAGTCTGACCAAACTCATCCAATTGTCTATACTTGTTTACAAGATCATATTCGTTTTTGTTTATAGACTGAGAATTGGGGATACGACTTTTTATCTTTCCGTTTACAAGACTTTCAAAGTCAATATCCAAACCTTTGCATATCTTATAAACATTAATAGACCCGGCTAAAGTTATACCTTTATTTAAAATATTCGTAAGGGTCATAACATTCAAATCATTTGCGCTTGCAAAAGCTCGCATAGATTTGTATTTTTCAAGAATTTTTTTTCTTAAAGCTTCTTCTGTTTCAGGCATTTTCATCACCTCCACTTATATTATACCATATTTTATATAAAAATGTCAAGTTAAAATCTTATTTTTAACAAATTATTTATATTTTTTAAAAATTATAATTTACAATAATTAGTGCACCTATTTAATGCTATAAACAAAACATCAATATTAATTGGACTTTTAACTGTTATTTATGGTATAATATAAATAGATATAAAAATAACAATTACGAGATTATTATGGCTGAATTATTAACTTTTAATGATGATTATAAAGATTACATTACAGATGAATCTAAAACAATAGGTAGATGTGACTTTATAACATTTCCGAAAAACAAAGAAGATATAATCCAAGCCTTTAAATATGCAAAAGATAATAATCTAAAAGTGACCATTCAAGGCGGAAAGACCGGAATTGTTGCAGGTAGCGTTCCTAATGATGGAATTTTAATAAACCTAAGCAAATTTAACAAAATTCTTAACTTTACGGAAAAAGAAGATTATGCCACTCTTGATTGTGAGCCCGGTTGTCTTTTATCTGAAATAAGAGAATGTCTCAAAAACACAGACTATTTCTTCCCTAATGACCCTACGGAAACAAGTGCATCCATAGGGGGTATGGTTGTATGCAATGCCTCCGGTGCCCTCTCCTACTCTTACAACTCCATAAGACCTTGGATTTTAGGTTTGGAAATTATTCTTCCTAACGGAGAAACTCTAAACATTGAAAGAGGACTAAATTTCACCAAGGGTTTAGATTTTTCCATACAAACCAATGAAGGTTCTGTTATTCAAGGCAAATTACCGCAAATTCACCATGTTGATATTAAATCCGCTGCCGGTTATTACATAAGAAAAAATATGGATCTCATAGATTTGTTTATTGGTTCTGAAGGCACCTTAGGCACTATCACAAAAATCAAGCTAAAACTCATTCCCAAAAAAGAATTTATTACTGGTATAGTTGTATTTTTATCAAGCGAAAATGAAGCATTGACTTTTGTTCAAAATATCCGAGGTGAAAAAGAATTTGAAGACCTTAAGGCTGATGCCATTGAATTCTTTAACGAAAGTTCTTTAAGCTTAGTAAACAAAATGAAGAAAGAAAGAGAAATGTTCTCTGAACTAAATACCATTAAACCTGAGTATAAAAGCGCTATATATATAGAATTCCAAAGAAATACCGAAGAAGAAACAAATGAATCCATTGAAAGTTTATACGAAATATTTGAAAGTATGAATATATCAGATGAGGACACTTGGTGTGCTTTTACGGAAGAAGAACTTAAGACTTTAAAACTTTTCAGACATGCCATTCCCGAATCTGTAAACACTCTTATAGGTGAAATTAAAAGGAATAATCCGACAATTACTAAACTTTCCACTGATATGAGTGTTCCCAACGACGCTTTGGAATATGTTTTTGATTTATATAACAAAAGCCTAACAGAAGCCGGCTTAACCTATGTGATTTTCGGACACATAGGGAATAATCATTTACATGTAAATGTAATTCCTCATAACGAAGAAGAATATAATAAAGGCAAGGAATTATACAAATCTTGGGCAAAATTTGTTGTTGACTGTGGTGGTTCTGTTTCCGCAGAACACGGTATTGGCAAATTAAAAAAAGATTTCTTTAAAATAATGTTTAGTGAAGATGAAATTAAAGAAATGAAAGCTTTTAGAAAATTATTTGATAAAGAGCATATACTAAACATAGGCAATATATTTGATTAACAGAGGTGGCAAAATGAAAGATGCAAAATTAGTAGCGAAACAAAAAATAGAAATTTACGACACACCAATTCCTGAAATATCAGGACCTAAAGATGTTTTAATTCAAGTAAAAAGTGTTGGAGTTTGCGGTTCCGATGTTCACTACTTTTCTAAAGGACAAATCGGTTCACAAGTGGTTAAATTTCCCTTTACCGTAGGACACGAAGGTGCGGGACAGGTGGTAGCTGTAGGCAGTGATGTAAAAAGAGTTAAACCCGGAGACAGAATCGCCATTGAACCTGCTATGCCATGTTTTGAATGTGATCAATGCAAAGTCGGAAGAGAAAATACTTGCAGAAAACTTAAATTTTTAGGTTGTCCCGGTCAAGCAGAAGGTTGTTTCAGAGATTATCTTATAATGCCGGAAACATCATGCTACCCTATTCCCGACCACATGTCATACGACGAAGCCGCTCTTTCCGAACCTCTTGCAATCGGTGTTTATGCTGTAAAGCAATCAATTCCCATGAAAGGCAAAAAAATAGGTATTCTCGGTTCCGGCCCCATTGGTTTCTCTGTTATGCTTCCTGCCATAGCACAAGGTGCGGAAAAAGTTTATATGACTGACAAAATAGACGGACGACTTGAACTTGCCAAAGCTCACGGGGCAACTTGGATAGGAAATCCCGATAAAATAGATGTAGTAGAAGAAATCAAAAAAGAAGAACCACTTCTCCTTGACTGTATATTTGAATGTTGCGGTGAACAGGAAGCTATGGATCAAGCCATTGAACTCTTAAAACCCGGCGGAAAACTGATGCTTATAGGTATTCCCCCGGTAGCAGAAAGAGTAAGCTTTAAGATAGACTATCTTAGAAGAAAAGAGATTTGTATTCAAAATGTTCGAAGACAAAACCACTCCTGCCAAGACGCACTTGATATGATTGCAAGAGGTGATTTTGATGTTAAATTTATGGCAACTCACCACTTTAAACTTGATGATCTTCAAAAGGCTATGGAACTGGTGGAAAACTATAAAGACAATGTTCTGAAAGCTATGATAGAATTTGATTAATCTTAAAATACACCCTATAATTTTGGGGTGTTTTTTTATTTGTAAATTGTAATTTTAATTTCAATTTAATTTCATAAAATTTTTTCAAAAACATATTTTCATCTCTTGACATTTTTTTTGTTTTATGGTATAATAAAATTAAGTAATGAAATTTGTTCGATAAATTTTTAAACATGAAAAACTGTTATTGAATGAAATTTAATTACTTAATATTTTAAAAGGAGAAAAATAATGAAAAAGATTATATTCTTTTTTATGCTGATTCTGCTCAGCAGTTATTTGTATGCTGATGTGTGGAACAGTGGAACACAAATAGAATATGAAGCATATTACCCTGCTTTTATTGTTCAAAACAGTGAAGGTATGTTTACTTGTTCTTGCAGAGATAAAGACGAGAAAACTAATGCTAACAACCAAACTTCAGATGAACCCGATACATTTGTAGGGTATAATTCTAACAATCCTAATTTCTCATTTTGGACATTGGGGACAGGTTTAACATTTGATACAGGGCATCATTATGTTAGCCCTTATGCTATTGAAACAAGATATTGGGGGAACATAATTTCCGATCCCGGTGATTATAAAGCATATCTCAATATCCAAGACAAAGCCGAACTACCCCAAGGTGATACAGGCTCAAGAAACGATACGGATGTCAGTGAAGAAGTAGACGTAACCGTAGTTAATATCGGTATAAGTTCCCCCGCACCCTCAGCTATTATTAATAACGAAACTACTCTGTTGGTTGGTTTTAATGATGATGACGATAATTTAAATGGAATTATTGACAATACAGAAACCAATGTTTTAAATGAAAACGATCTCACTCCCATAACTCTTACAATTTCTCCAAATAATAATCGTGTTAGGCAATATTGTCATGTTAAACTCTATGGCTCAGGCGTAAAAGTTTTCGCCAATGATAACAGAACGAGTGAATATATTTTAACTTATTCTCTCTCAGATAACTCTCCTGTTATTGATTTTAGTTTAAGTAATTCGGTCACAATATATGTAGAACCTCAATCTACAAGCATTTCTACTTTATATTTTAATTTTTACAGCACAGTTCCTTCACCGAGTTTACTTGATGATGACAGAACTGATATACTACCAAACAATTTAAATGAAACAAGACATATTAAAATATTGGGAAACAGAGTAAATTTAAATTCCGGTGTTTCCGATAATATTGAAAACTCTACCCCGGGAAAAGTTATACCAAAATATGATTATTTAAACCAAGGTGTTAACAGTTTAGCAATCAGTGTAGCCGGTATTAATAATTACTTATCTAACGCAACAACTTTTGTTTTAGAATCAGATAATGATAAC